>JAITBC010000282.1 GCA_031283785.1 Tannerella sp.
AGCTACGAATGTTGTGATGGCGGGGAAAGGGTTATCCGCAACGATGAACGAATATGGCCCCGTCTATACCCAGATGGCCGTTGACGTGCATATGCCGGGATTCGGGTCGGCATTTGTCGCCCTGGCGCTTTTCTTTTTTGCGTTTACGACGATTATGAGTTATTATTTTCAGGCCGAAACAAATATATACTTTCTGTTCCGTAAGGAAAAAACGAGCTTTTATGCCGTGAACATGCTTCGGCTGTCGATGCTCGTCATCACTTATTTCACGGCAATTAACGAGATGACCCTGGCATGGGACATGGCTGATATAGGCGTCGGATTAATGGCATGGTTCAATATGATCGCCATCCTGTTATTGCAATCGATAGCCCTCCGAACATTCAATGATTATGAATCGCAGTTAAGATCCGGAATCCGGCAACCCATATTTAAACCCGCATTATTAAACATCCGGCAAACAAAGGAGTGGGACAGCTAAAACGACAAAAAAACATGGCAGCCAACAGGCGGAAACAGGAAAATTGACAAGGGAAATATCTGTTTTGCAAATCATTACCTTCTGAAAAGTCCATACTTTTGCACCGGGAAATAAAATAAAAACTCATCCTTCTTTTAGATCTAAAAACGAGTTTTGAACAGGTATGCATTTTTTGCATACCGGATTTTGTATGTCAAATTTTTATCAACAATTTAATTATTAATGCTTATGGATGTAAATTTAAGAAAAACAGGTTTTAAAAAGGTAATGATTGTAATGCTGGTTGCGTTCGTCGGATGGATAAGTTGTCCTTCGGATGGAATCGCCGGCATTAAGGAGAAAAGTAACGGTTGTGGAGAAAAGAACGACTTGAAGAATGTGACATTGAAAATTGCAGGTATATCGCCTGATGTACGTTCGGAGGAAAATTCCGTCGCGGCGACGGAAACGGCGGCGGAAACGGCGGCGGACCTTAATGGCGGCTGGATTTTGTTTGCTTCCGTGCGGAATGACGTCACGAAAGTGATGGAAATAACAACGATGAATACAAATATATTAAACGGTTCTCAGGTAGATATCTCACTTTTGACCCGAATCGACGGGGTAGAAATTCGAAACGTCCCGAAATGTTCACAGTATGCTTACATTATCGTTAATCTGCCGGCCGTAAGAGGAATAACCGTTCCGGCGGTAAATATGAGCGTGACGGTGTTGATGCAAAACCTGGTCACATTCTCAGCCCGGAACGGTATTCACAACGCCGTACTGTTCGGCGAAAAAACGCTTATGGATGAAAACTCGAAGTATATTGTCCGGTTTGATCTCGCCCCTGTTGCAGATCACGACATGCGAGAAAATCATGGCGAAGGCCGGTCTCGCAAGCCTTTCCGCTACCTCCCCCGGTGTATATAAGGGGATTTTGTATGACTGCAGGAGCGCTCCGGGTCAAAGCCTGGGGACTGCCTCCGTTACTGATGGGATGTTATAAAAAAACAAATGATTCGTCCCTCTCAATATTCCAGAAAATGATATGCGAGTGCCATTTTGTCGCATCAAATTGCCTCAATCAGGCTATTAATGGAGCTTATAGCGACAAAATGTCATAAAAATATTTTGGCATAAGATTTGAATTAATGAGAGCGTGAGTTTGAAAAAGAATTGAAAAAAAATCAGTTATTGAATTTAAAATTTAAAAACAGGAGGATTTAATTATGACTGCATTAGTAAGAAGAAATCAGAATCAAGGGTGGTTGCCGTTATTTTTTAACGACTTCTTTAAGGATGATTGGAGATTGGGGACGAGCGCTACGGCGCCTGCTATTAATGTAAAAGAAACGGATGACGCCTATTGTGTGGAGGTCGCCGCTGCAGGAATGACAAAAGATGATTTCAACGTAAGCATTGACGAGGATAATGATTTGGTGGTTACGGTTGAAAAGAAAAACGAGGTGAAAGATGAAAATAAGGATGCACGTTATTTGCGTCGTGAGTTTTCATATTCGAAATTCCAGCAGACTTTGGTTTTGCCCGAAAATGTGAACAAAGATAAGATTGAGGCTAAAGTTGAACACGGCGTATTGTACGTCCGTCTGCCGAAGTTTGCTGAAAATGAAATTCAGAAAAAACAACGTTCGATTGAAATTAATTAGAGGTTTTTTTTCATACAGGTACAGATAGGTATTAGTTAGTGGTAAGTGAAAAATCGGTGTGCGGCTCTGTTCGCACACCGATTTGTCTGTCTTTGGGTTAGAAGCGGATGTTATTACTTTGTTATCGGAAGTAATTTGTATCGGAAGTAAAATGAAGATTCCCGTGCCGGCGTTTGTTTATTTTGAAAATGTTTGTATTTTTGGACTGAAAATATGTATTAAAAGATTATAAACCCATAGTGAGCGTATGAAAAAAGCGATTATTGTCGGGGCTACATCCGGTATTGGCAGGGAGGTTGCGTTATGTATGTTAAAAAGAGGATGGTTGCTTGGCGTGGCCGGCAGGCGCGAGGATGCGTTGGAGGAATTGAGAAGGAGCTATCCCGAAAATGTCATAGCGTATCCCATAGATGTTATGAAGGAAGATGCTGCGGAAAGACTGATGTGTTTGATCGGGCAAAGAGGGGGGATGGATTTATTTTTTCTGGCTTCGGGAACGGGACGCCGGAATCTCTCGTTGGAAGAGGAAATAGAAGTGCGGACAGCGGAAACGAATGTGACCGGTTTTATTCGTATGGTTGTTGCCGCTTACCGTTATTTCGAATCGGCAGGCGGGGGACATATTGCCGTAATCAGTTCTGTCGCCGGAACAAAAGGACTTGGCGCTGCGGCGGCATATTCGGCGACAAAGAGATTCCAGAATACATATATCGATGCGCTGGCGCAACTCTCACGAAGGAAAAACGCACTTGTCGGGTTCACCGATATCCGCCCCGGATTCGTCGATACGGCGTTGCTGAATAGTGAAGAATACAAGTATCCGATGCTGATGCGGGCGGATAAGGTGGCCGGAATCATTATGCGGGCGCTTGATAAAAAGAAGCGTGTTGTAATCATTGATTGGCGTTACCGGGCGCTTGTTTTCTTCTGGAAATTTATTCCGCAACGATTTTGGGAGAGGATGAAAATTTAAAAGTCAGCGGTTGTCATTGAAAGTTTTTTACATAAACGATATCATGCGACAACAAAATATCGGGATTATATGTTGATAAAGCACAATAAACAGAATGACCGAATAACAGATAAAATGATTATCTTTATTCTATAAATTTTGCCGGACATTTTTATGGATCTGTATATATATAAGAACTTTTATGTATATTTGCAGCAATTATATTTTGTTGCGAATGAAAAAAGCAAATTCAATTTCAGCGATCATTCTGTTGTTAGCGGCGACGGCAGGATGCGGAGGGCAAAGACAGGCCGGCGACGAGGAGTTCATCACAGTTGATGTTACGAAAGAATATTCTCCCAAAAAGGAACTGATTCTTCAGGACTTTATGGATGTGGAATATATTGCGCTGGAAACGAATGATGATTTTCTTAATCAGGGCTTTGTGCAGGCTATTGGGGAGAAATTCATATTAGTAAAAAACCGAAAAGACGACGGGGATATTTTTGTTTATGACAGGACAGGGAAAGCTTTAAGAAAGATAAACCGTAAGGGGGAGGGCGGCGAAGAATATACACGTGTTTATAACATAACTCTGGATGAGGATAGCGAAGAAATGTTTGTCAACGACCTGCATAAAAGCGAAATTTTTGTATATGACTTACACGGGAATTTTAAAAGAAGTCTTAACCACAAGGACAGCGGCGGATCATTATTTTATACCGATATATTCAATTATGACGCCGATAATTTGATTTGCTATGATCAATACAATAAAGAGATAGCATTTGTACTCATATCCAAACAGGATGGCAGTATTACCGAAGAAATTAAAATTCCGTTTAAGGAGAAGAAATTATTACAGCAGATGTTAAGGGATGGGGAAAAGACTCTTACAGTGTCTCCCGGTCCTTCCCGTTCAATAATTCCTTTTAAGGGCAATTGGCTGTTAGCAGAATTTTCGTCCGACACCGTATACGATTTTTTGCCTGATTACGGTTTGCGCCCGTTTCTTGTAAGAACTCCGTCTATACATTCCATGGATCCGGAAGTTTTTCTTCTGTTGAGGTTATTTTCCGAGCGTTATATTTTCATGGAAGCCGTAGAAAATAAATATGACTTTGATAATAATAGTGGATTTAAGCCTGTTTTTTTTATGTATGACAAGCAGGAAAAGGCTGTTTTGGGATATACCGTATACAACGGCGATTTTTCAATCAAAAAAGAAATGTATATGGTTGCAACAAGGCCTGTGAATCACGAAATCGAATCATGGTATCCTTTAGAAGCCCACCGGCTTGTTGAATCTTATGAGAACGGGGAGCTGAAAGGCCGGTTAAAAGAAATTGCTGCGACATTGGATGAAGATTCAAATCCGGTGATTATGTTGATAAAGCACAAGAAGTAAATGGTTAATTGAACGCGGGTAAGAGAACTCACATTTGGAACAGAATTGCCGGTTGCTGCTCTTAACGGCCTGTTAACGGGGAATGTCCGGGGTTGGTGAAATGGTGAGAGCGACTTTTTTTCATTATGCACCGTTTACCGTGAGACAGCAAGAACATTTGGTATGTGATTAAGGGATTAATAAAAATAACTTTTTATGAGGAGGCGTATTTTTTTGTCATTCATTATATTCGGTTTCTTTATACTTGTTTTCTTTTTGCAGAAAACGATATTCGTTCTTGTACACGGGAGTGTTAACGGGGGAGTTGGCGCGATAGAGATGTTGCAAATCCTTTATCACGGATTGTCGCTTGACATGGCGATGAGCGGATATCTGACCGTCATTCCTCTTTTTCTACTGATAGCGTCGGTTTGGTGGCCTTCCAAATTGGTGGTACGGATATTTAGCGTTTATTTTGGTATTATGCTATCCGTCGTTGTCGTCATGACGATTGTAGATATTACGCTTTACGCTCATTGGGGATTCCACCTGGATTCAGCTGTGTTGTTATATCTGCGGAATCCGAAAGGCGTGTTTGCCGGCGTTTCCGGCTTTGAAATGTTTGTCGGTCTGTCGGCGATTGCTGTTTTTGCGCTTGTTCTCTGTTTCGGTTATGTGTTAACGGTTCGACGCGTATTGTATATGTTTTTGCCTTCCCCGCGGCATCGCGTGAAGGCATGTTTCGTATTGGTGTTATTAGCGGGCTTCCTGTTTTTGCCCATTCGAGGCGGGCTGACGGTTTCGACGATGAATGTAGGTCACGCCTATTTCAGCGATCGTATGTTCCTGAATCATGCCGCTATCAATCCGTTATTTAATTTTATGTATTCGCTTGGCAAGTCTGATAATTTTGCTTCTCAATATCAGTTCTACGACAGGAACGAGGCGCAGCAGACGTTTAGTCGCTTGCACGAACATGGCGGGGATGTTGTCATACCTTGTTTGCTGCATACCGACCGGCCGAATATAATCCTGTTCTTGCTTGAGAGTTTTTCGTACGATGTAGCTGTCGACTCTGTCGTAGCTCCGAATATGCACCGCTTTGCCGGAGAGGGCGTTATGTTTGATAATTTTTATGCGAACAGCTTTCGTACCGACAGGGGATTAGTCTCCGTAATAAGCGGTTATCCGGCCCATCCTACAGTTGCCGTCATGAAATATCCGAAAAAGACGGAAACGTTGCCGGCAATTCCCAAAAGTTTGGAACGGGTTGGATACGAAAATAAAACGATGTATTATGGAGGTGATATAAAATATGCCAATATGCGTTCTTATTTTGTGGGTACGTGTGGTATCCCGGATATTGTGTCGGACAAAGATTTCCCCATCAATGAGCGCTTGACAAAATGGGGCGTTCCCGACCGTGCACTGCTCAACCGCGTGTATCACGATCTCACGGTGAAAACACAGGATACGCCGTTCTTTAAAATAGTATTGACGCTTAGCAGCCACGAACCGTTTGATGTGCCTACCCGTATGTTCGACGTTCCTTTTCTCAATTCGGTCAATTATGCTGACGAATGTATCGGCGAGTTTGTTAATCGTCTGAAGGCAACCGATTTGTGGGAAAATACGTTGATTATATTCATTGCCGACCATGCCATGCAGGCTTATCCGCAAGGAGTGAATAATTACGAAAAGGCACGTTTTAAAATCCCGATGATATGGATTGGCGGAGCTGTAAGACAGCCTGTCGTTGTTCGTGATTACGGTTCGCAAAATGATTTGGCGGCAACGTTATTGTCACAACTTCGGGTTGATTATTCCGATTATACATTCAGTAAAGATATGTTTAACCCTCAAAGTCGGAAGTTCTCGTTTTACTCGTATGTGAACGGATTTTGTATGATGGATTCGTCGGGTGTTTTTATGTATGACAATAACCGACAAAAAGCGCTTGAACAGGTTGGCAATCCGGAAATGGAGAAACAGTCGAAAGCGTTCTTCCAGATGATGTATTATGATTTAGGGAACAGGAATGAACGTGTGGGAAGCCGTGAAGAATAGCGAACGGGAGGAACAGGACTCGTCAAACGAATTCCTGCCTCCCCCCGTTTCGTTTTTCGTTTTTATTTTGCGTAGCTTACGGCGCGGGTTTCGCGGATAACGGTTATCTTCACCTGTCCGGGATATGTCATTTCGTCCTGAATCTTCTTCGCTATCTCGCCGGAGAGATTTTCGACATCCTTATCGTTTATTTTGTCGGCTCCGACTATCACGCGCAGCTCGCGACCGGCCTGTATGGCGTATGTGTTAATTACGCCGGGGTATGACATTGCTAATTGTTCGAGGTCGTTAAGGCGCTTGATATATGCTTCCACGATTTCACGGCGTGCGCCAGGACGGGCGCCTGATATGGCGTCGCAGACCTGTACGATTGGCGCAATCATTGTCTGCATCTCCATTTCGTCATGGTGCGATCCGACGGCGTTGCATATATCGGGTTTCTCTTTATATTTTTCACAAAGTTTCATTCCTAATAATGCATGTGGCAATTCCGGTTCGTCGTCGGGCACCTTGCCTATGTCGTGCAGCAGCCCTGCACGGCGTGCTTTTTTGGGATTAAGCCCGAGTTCCGATGCCATCGTAGCGCATAAGTTTGCCGTTTCACGGGCATGTTGCAACAGGTTCTGACCGTACGACGATCGGTATTTCATTTTTCCTATCAGCCGGATCAGTTCCGGATGAAGTCCATGGATGCCGAGGTCTATCGCTGTGCGTTTTCCTGTTTCGATGACTTCTTCTTCGACTTGTTTTTTTACTTTGCCGACTACCTCCTCGATGCGTGCCGGATGGATACGTCCGTCCTGTACCAGCTGATGAAGCGCGAGGCGGGCTATTTCGCGGCGAACAGGATCAAAACCCGACAGCACGATCGCCTCGGGCGCGTCGTCGACGATTATTTCGATGCCGGTGACGCTTTCGAGGGCGCGGATATTACGGCCTTCACGCCCGATGATACGTCCTTTCATCTCATCGGATTCTATGGGGAATACGGTTACGGAGTTTTCTATGGCCGTTTCGGTAGCCACCCGTTGAATTGATTGGATAACGATTTTCTTTGCTTCCATGCCGGCCGTCATCTTCGCTTCTTCTATTATTTCGTTGATATAGGAAGACGCGTCGGTTTTAGCTTCGTCTTTCAGCGATTCGACGAGACGGTCTTTCGCGTCTTTAGCCGACAGGCCGGAAATCGTTTCCAGCTGTTCAACTTCACGTTGATGCATTTTTTCCAAGTCCTGCTGTTTCTTTTCCACAACAGCCAACTGCGACATGAGATTTTCTTTAATGGCATCTATTTCCGCGTTTTTACGCTGTACTTCTTCCTGTCTTTGTAAGAATACCGTCTCGCGCTGTTTGAGTTTTGCTTCCGCAGACTGTATTTTTGCGTTTCGTGCCGTCACTTGTTTTTCCAATTCCGCTTTTAGTTGGATAAATTTCTCCTTCACTTCAAGCATTTTATTTTTCTTCATCACTTCGGTCTCCTTTTCGATTTCCTTCAGCTTTTTTTCATGCTTTGATTTTGAAAGGATACGTATGATGACCCATGTCGACAGGCCGCCTGTTATAAATGCGGCAATTATTGCTATTATATGCGTTACATCCATTTGTTATTTTAGTTATTAATTGTACATTATATATATAAAAAAACACTGTTCCCAAAGACTTTTGTCTTCCGAATCAGTGCGTGAAATCTCATTTTTAATAGCTACTCCTCTTTCAAAAGATTTTTTAACTCCTCATTAAGCTGTTTTATCTTTGTCGAAAAAGGGACAGTATCATTTTTCTTCTCCAATCTCAGCAAGTCTGTCGTAATATCTAAAGCCGTCATAGCCATGAGATCTTTGTCGGACAGCCTCTTAGATCCGGAGAACGCTTGTTTGTATGCAATAAATTTCTGTCGCAACTGCCTGGCTGCTTCCCGTACTAAACTTTCATCTTCGGCTTTTATCGTTACCGGATAGTTTCGTCCTTCTCCCGGGAAAGCCTCCAGATTTATCAGTATTTCATCCGACATAATTTATTCCTTTATCAGGTCAATACATATACCTAATTCCCGCACTAACTTGTCAACCCGTTTACGGACATTTTGAAATTCGCCTTCATCGCAGGCTAATCTGCATGCCGTATGCAGGTTTGTACATTTGGCCTGTAAAGCCTCAATGGTTTGTTTGTTTTGCTGTATTATTTCGTCTTTTTCTTTTAAAGACATCTTCAGATCTTCGATATGATGCTTTCTTTCATCATACAGCCGGATAAGTTCACGTATCCTCTCTTCAAATACAACTAACAATTTATATTCATTTTCAGTCATTTACTTCCAAATTGTGTACAAAAATACATCTCATTATTGTGATAAACAACTTTTTGGTATACTTTTTATAAATCTTTATGAATATGAGCAAAAAAAAGGCTGTCCGTCATATAAATGAGCAGCCTTTTTTTAATGTCTCCCTTTAAGCCAACCATACGTATAAATCGTCATCTCTCTCGTCGAAGACAAGCTTGCCTTCTTTTGCCAACCATCCTAAAGCTGAGAATAATACTTTGTCTGCTTTGATTTTTGTAATTTTCTTCAACTCTTTCACTGTCAATTCTCCGGAAGTGCTCAATGCAGTCCATACAATTCCGGCGTTTGTTCCAATCGTTTCACTTGTCATGATAGTTAATATTTAAAACCCGGCACAAAGATAACCAAAACTAAATGAATTTACCCAATATTGTTGAACAAGTTTATAATTTTGCCTGTAAATCTTATGATATTCATTTCCACTGTTTTTCAGTATAATCCTTGACGAATGTGTAATAGATGTCGTCTCCACAAAGTTTTAACGCATGTTCTTCCAGATTGGCCGGTTCTGTTATATGTTTGTACCTGTCGCATTGTCTGAAGATTAATGATCTGTACAAAAACAGGGGCAAATAGCCCTGAACCGACAATAAGGCGGTTATACATATCAATTAAATATAAAAAATGAAATTCATCTAACAGTCGTCCGGGTTATCCGTCTCTTCGATTACATCCTCATTATTGTTCGTATTAACAGTTATATCCATGTTTTTGTGGACGATCTTTTCTTTATCCTGAAATGATTCTTTGTTTAGTTCCAGCCAGAGTAAGTCTTTCAATTTGTCGATACCCCGATGGGTAATCGATGAGATAAAAACATAAGGTATATTTTTCGGCAGATTTCCGAGAATTGCGTCTCCCGGTTCTTCGTCTAATAGATCGCTTTTTGTAATGGCGAGAACGCGGCTTTTTTCGGCGAGATCCGGATTATATTTTTCCAGTTCGTCGTTTAATATCTCATATTCTTTTTTGATGTCGCCGGTATCGGCCGGTATCATAAAAAGGAGGAGTGTGTTACGTTCGATATGTCTCAAAAACCGCAATCCTAATCCTTTACCTTCGCTTGCTCCTTCGATAATACCGGGTATGTCGGCCATAATGAAAGAGCGGTTATCGCGATATTTCACGATCCCGAGGTTCGGTTCCAGCGTTGTAAACGGATAATTTGCTATTTTAGGTTTTGCGGTAGTAATGACCGATAAAAGGGTGGATTTCCCGGCGTTAGGAAAACCTGCCAGTCCGACGTCGGCTAACAGTTTCAGCTGTAGGATTATGTTACGTTCTTCGTTGGGTTCACCGGGTTGGGCATATCGTGGCGCCCGGTTTGTAGAGGTTTTGAAATGAATATTCCCCCATCCGCCTTTACCGCCTTTCAGGAGACGTACGGTCTGGCCGTCTTCAGTGACGTCGCACAGGTATTCTCCCGTATCGGCGTCATAAACGACAGTTCCGCAAGGCACTTCGATGTAGCGGTCTTCGCCGTTTTTACCCGTACTGCCTTTGGCGCTTCCCGCTTCGCCCGGCGTAGCGATGATATGACGTTCATATCGCAGGTGGAGTAGCGTCCACAGATTGCGGTTCGCTTTCAATAACACATGCCCGCCGCGTCCGCCGTCGCCTCCGTCCGGCCCGCCTTTGGGTATGTACTTCGCTCTACGGAAATGTGAAGAACCTTTGCCTCCCTTTCCGGAACAGCAATATATTTTAACGTAATCGACAAAATTCGAATCGGCCATTTGAATTTGATTATTTTTATAAACAACGCTCAATATCTTCGCTAATGCGGTTAAAAATCTCCTCTATCGTACCGATACCTTTTATGGCTATGCGTTTATTCCTGTTTTTATAATAATCGGCAAGCGGAGCGGTTTGTGTGTGGTAGACCTCCAGACGCGATTTGATTGTTTTTTCGTTATCGTCGTCGCGGCCGGAGCTTTTCCCGCGTTCGAGGAGGCGTTTCAGTAATTCCTCGTCGTCAACCTGAAGATCGATTAATATTGTTACATCCCATCCGCGTTTTTGTAATATGCCTTCGAGAGCTTCCGCTTGCGGTATCGTGCGCGGGAAACCGTCAAAAATAACCCCTTTCATATCGGCGGGCAACCGGTCCAAAACGTTGTCGAGCATGTCGCAAATCAGGTTGTCGGGCAACAGCCGGCCTTTATTGATATATTCTTTGGCCACAGTCCCGAGTTCCGTCTCATTCTTCATTTCTTCACGTAGAACGTCGCCGGTAGATATATGCGCCAGGTGATAATATTTTTTTATCAAATCACTTTGTGTCCCTTTCCCGGAACCGGGAGCGCCGAAAATCACTATATTTAACATATATTATGTATTATTATGATTTATATTTTATTTTACGATCCTGTAAATGTTGCGTAACGAGCGTCCGTATCCGTTGTAATCGAGGCCGAAGCCTACGATAAAATCATCATCTATCTCCATACCGACATAATCCGGCTGGATATTACATTTCAAAGAGCCGGGCTTGATAAGCATCGTCGCAAGACGAATGTCGTCGGCGCCGTCTTCGCGCAGGCGATTCATTATGTATTGCATGGTGATGCCCGTATCAATTATGTCTTCGAGCAGGACGATCGGGCGTTCTCTGTTCTCAATGCGTACAGGCAGCAATTCTTTCACAGTGCCTTCCGATTTTGTGCCGTAATATGACGAGTATGCAGCGAAAGTGAGTTCGCAAGCAGGCGGCAGTCTGCTCATCAGTTCGGCGACAAACATATAAGCTCCGTTCAGGATGCCGACAAACAAAGGATTCCGTCCTTCCATGTCACGGATCACCTCATCCGCTATTTTTTTGATGGCTTCAAGGATTCGGTTTTCCGGAATATAGTGTTCGAAAGTCTTGTCTTTTAGTATGATACGTTCATTCATAGTTGGATTATGCATTAAAAATTGTGACAAACTTACATGAAAAAGTTCGGTTTTACAAATGAGGCAAGATAAAAAGACGAGAATTTGTTTCGGAGAGAAATTCTGTGTAATTTTGCAAATTTGTTTATTATACTTATATTAATTTTACTACTCGTATGGTTGCAACCGATCAACTTTTTTTTGCAGTGATCATTCACGAACACAGATTTTTCGGGTGGCTTTTTTCGGCGCATCTGATGACTGTTGACCCTGAGAGCGGCTTGTTGTCGTCTGTCGGGCGTTTGCAGCCGGAATCATTTCGGCAATATAATTATCCTTATTCCGATGCGGAAATCAACATAGTAAAGATTACCGGGAATTATTCCGACAATAAGTTGTTGAATATGTTCAAAAGACGGGTAAGAAGTTTGCCTGAATTTTTCAAATTGGCAGAGATGGACAGGGAAGTCGGTGATTATGTCCGGGATTATATCGAAAGGATGATGTTAAAAGTGTTTGATGTTGTATCGGCCGGTAAGATTCCGGCTTATCTGAAAGAAGAAAACTTTGATTATATTTCCGGCACGCGTCGTCTGGAATTTGTGCCTGAAGCTGCCGGGGCGGTATTCGAATATGAACTTGCGGACAATGAACTCCGTTATCGTTTATCCGTCACATGCGGCGGAGATGATAAAAACCTTAATTTGCTGCATGCCCAGATAATATGTATAGATCCATGTCTGCTTCGTATAAAAAATAAGGTCTACAAAGTTTCTTCTATTGACGGCAAAAAATTGCTTCCGTTTTTGTCGAAACGATTTATTACGGTTCAAGGTGCTGCCGTGAAAAAATATATGGAGACGTTTGTTTTAAATTCCATATACTCTCAAAAAGTGATTGCAAAAGGTTTTTGTATCGAGAAGCAGCAGGAAAAGAACCGGCAAGCGGTGCTTTCGATAGAAGAACGTTTTTCGGGCGGATGGGCTTTTTTTCTGCGGTTGAGATACGGAGACAAAGATTTTATTTATGACTCTCTCCCTAATGTGAAAGTTTCGTTAGAAGAGAAAGACGGCAACTATTATTTCTATCGCTTTGAAAGAGACATGAAATGGGAGGAACGGCAGTTTGACACGCTTTTGCAATTGGGATTGATAAGATATACGGCGGATTCCGAATTTATTCCCGCCACGGGATATGATAAAAATATTTACAGTTTAATATGGTGGGTAAATGACAATATAGATGTTTTGCGCGACAGAAATATAACGGTCGAACAGCGGAACGGCAAGACACCGTATTATATGAATGGTTCAAGTTTGAATCTTCTCGGCGATCAGAAGGAAGACTGGTTTGACATTTACGGAAAAGTGAAACTCGCGGATTACGAAATTCCTTTTTTACATTTTCGTTTGAATATTATGAACGGGGACAGAGAATTTATTTTGCCGGATAAACGTGTATTTGTGATTCCCGACAGTTGGTTTACACGGTATAAATCTTTATTCATTTTGAGTAAAGTCTCAGGGAATAAACTGCGACTGCCGCGCGTATTTTTTAATTTTATGGATGACGCCGGTATAAAGTCTCCGACGGTAGACGAACTCCGGCGACGGTTTTCAACTTCTCATACGGATGGAATTGCAATGCCGGCCGGCCTGAAGGCTTCGCTCAGAAATTACCAGAAGGAAGGTCTGTTATGGCTTAAAATGTTGCATATCAATCGTATCGGAGGATGTCTGGCGGATGATATGGGACTGGGAAAGACTTTGCAGGCGCTTGCATTTTTTCAAATGTTAAAAGAAGAGGAGAGCGTTATCCGGCCGAGCGAACCGGAGTTGTCCAACCGATCCGGCGAACCGGAGTTGCCGGGCGAACGGAGCGTTTCTGTTCAATCCGACAGGCCGGGGAGCGTACGGAGTAAAACGAATCTTATCATTGTTCCTACTTCCCTTGTACATAACTGGTTAAGGGAAATAGAGCGTTTTACGCCAGAGATGCAAGTATGTCTGTTCACCGGTCAGCAACGTACCCGGGATATGGAAACGCTGATGCAATACGATATGGTTATAACGACTTACGGCATCGTGCGTAATGATATAGATATGCTGAAAGATGTCGTATTTAATTACGTCGTGCTTGACGAAAGTCAAATCATTAAGAATCCGGATTCCAAAATATACCATTCCGTTCTTTTGTTGAGAGCTGCGGGATTCCTTGCGTTATGCGGGACTCCTATTGAAAATTCCCTGATGGATTTGTGGGCACAGTTGAACTTCCTGAACAGAGGCGTTTTGGGTAGCCGGAAATCATTCAGGGAAGAATTTGTTGTTCCGATTGAAAAAGACGATGACCGTAAGAAGGGATTATTGCTGAAAAAAATGATAGAACCGCTTGTCCTCAGAAGGAAGAAGGACGATGTAGCAAAAGATTTGCCTGCGATAACGGAACAGATTGTTTATTGCGAAATGACGGATTCGCAATCCGATATATATGAACGGGAAAAAAGTGTTGTTAGAAATTCCATATTGGAAAATATTGACAAACAGGGATTCGGGCAGTCGGCGATTTCTATTTTGCGAGGGCTGACACGGTTGCGTCAAATTGCGAATCACCCGCTGATGATTTATACTGAAAATCCTTCTTCCGAAATCGGCGTCGATGCGACGACGGACGGTTCGGGAGAGATCGCGCTTGATTCCGGTAAATTTGAAGAAATCGTCCGAAGTCTGGAAAATATTATTTCAGAAGGGCATAAAGTCCTTGTTTTTTCATCATTTGTGAAACATTTAAACCTCGTTGCGGCATATCTGGAAAAAACGGGCGTGGAATATCTGACGCTTACCGGTCGTACGGTTAATCGTAAAGAGATTGTCGATAAGTTTCAGCAGGACGAAAATATCCCGGTATTCCTCATATCAATAAAGGCCGGCGGGGTAGGGTTGAATTTGACGGCTGCCGATTATATCTTTATACTTGATCCGTGGTGGAATCCGGCGGTTGAGAATCAGGCCGTTTCACGGGCGCACAGGATCGGGCAGGATAAGCATATTTTTGTTTACCGTTTCATCGCCGTCGGAACCGTCGAGGAAAAAATCGTCCGTCTGCAGGAACGGAAAGAGTTGTTAAGTAAGGATTTCACAGAATCTATCAACCCTTTGCGATTATTGGGGAAACAAAATATAATAGACTTACTGAACTGATGCCGTGGTTGGACGGAATATGAACCACCCTTTTAACCGTCAAATATTCAATATCTTGACAAAGTCCGAAAATCCGGTCCCACGATTTATCCCGAAATCAAACTGCGCCGAATTTCAGTCTTTTGTATCGTTTCAATGATGCTATAGGATAAAGTTACGAAATTTTTGGCAAATGACAACGGTTTTAGCAGTAGTTTTCAAATAAGTGAAGAAAATAGTTGATAATAATATGAATCTATAAACCACAGATATAGAAATGCACAATAAATTCAACCCGCAATTTTGCCAATTCAAAAAAATGTCCTACTTTTACAGTTAGAAATATTTCTCTATTATATAACATGAGTATAGAAAAAGCAAATAAAATAAACAGGTTGCTGTTGAACGCTTATCCCGGCAAACTGTATTAAACAAATGCCGCCCGCTTGTTAGACCAGGCAAAAATTCATTATGAACTCATTCCATACGAGTTCGATGATAACGATTTGAGCGCTCCGCATGTGGCGGAATCCTTGAATGAGCCGATAGAACAGGTTTTCAGAACGCTTATCCTGAAAAGCGATAAAAGCGGTTATTTCGTTTGCGTCATTCCGGGCAATAGCGAAGTAGATTTGAAAAAAGCGGCGAAAGTTTCCGACAGTAAAAATTGCGATTTGATTCCGCAGAAAGACCTTTTACCCCTGACCGGATATATCCGGGGCGGTTGTTAGCCGATAGGAATGAAAAAAGCATTTTCCGACTTATATTCGTGAAACTTGCCTGCTGCACGACCATATTTTCGTCAGCGCGGGACAACGGGGTTTGCAAGTGAAAATCGGAACGGCGGATTTGCCGGGGATTACGAAGGCAGAAACGGCAGGAAATCAGGCTGTCTGCAGAGGTGGTAAAAGACGTATTTAGCTCTGATAGCCCCCGTATATATAATTTGGCAGGCCGAAAAAGTCGCTTGCAGACCCGGACAACATATAAGCGCATCTCTTTGCCGGCATCCGTTATAATGATAAAAATGTTTGCCGGGCTTTAATTCTTGACTTCTTATCCACAAACAAAAGGGGAAAAAAGAAACAATACGATTATTTTTTGTTTTATAGTTAATAAATTTTTTAATGATGTTGACTTACATTCAATGTAACACTCGCGTTTTGAGGTGTTTTAGGTGTTAATATCGCTATTATCCAACGTGGCGCATGTGTCGTCATATTTAAAGTAATATCAATATTCAGTTTGTACCTGTTCGACGCGACTTTTATTAGTTGTTTACTGAAACCTTTTATTCCGCTTGTTGTTCCTCCGCTTGTTAAGAGCAAAGAATGTGTCGAAAAATCTATTTCGGGAATATCTTTTTCAGCCTCTGTACAAGTGATATACTGTTCCATTTCGCTTTTGTTATTGATGATTATAACCTCCTTGTCATCAAATTTCAGATTTGTCCACTGATATGAACTGTTCAAAAAATAATCCGAAAACAAGACGTCTTCTTCGTTTTCAAATGAAACTGTTTTATCTTCACAGTTTACTGAAGAAAAAAGAAAGACAGAAGAACACAAAAGTGAACTTATTAAATTAACAAGTTCTTATACATACATCTTTTAAATTTTAATACTGCAATAACATGAAACTCGCATGGCATAAACACGCTTCATTCCATATCCGTTATTTATCAATCTTTGATTTTCAGGGCAATGAACCCGAAATCCTTCTTATAGACGGCAGGACTGCTTTTACAGGCCAAACGCCGGTGAACACTAACATTACGATTAAAATCGTAATAACGGAACAAATTTATCTCAATTTTTTCATAGCTCTTTAAATTTCAATGACACATAAAAAATTAATATGACAAAGATATTAACAATGCCGTCTTTAGTTAAAAATACGCAATTCAAGATTCCAATACTATCCCTCCCATATAGATAAAGAAGGATAGTTTTGCGGGCATTTTATTGTCGTTCGTAAAACTCGAGTATTTTTTTTCGCAGAATGAAGTCGTATTTTGCCTGGGTGCAGTTTAACAGCGTCCGTGTCATACTTGTTTTCGAATCGTTGTATTCGTACATGGTTGCCCGCCCGTTACCGAGTTTTTCCTGCATATAGCCGAAAGCTTTTTCGGCGGATTTGTATGCGGCTTCGGCCGACTTGTATTTCTCGCCCGATGTCACGGCGTTATAATATGCCTGCTGTATGTCTTTGTATAAAGATTTTTTTGTGTTTTCGAGTTGAAGTTCCTGCAAATATCTGTTTAGTTTCGCCGATCGTACATTATTACGGGTAGCGAAACGGGTGAAAATGGGGATACTGAGTGTCAGTCCGAGATACTCGTTCCTGTTATTTTTTAACTGATCGGAGAGCGAGATGTTATTAAAGCCGTTGATTGCGTAATAGTTATTGCTGTATCCGGCGTTAAAAGAAAGAGTGGGATAGTATACGCCTTTGGCAAGGTCGATGTTTTTTGTACGGCTTTTAAGGCGAAGCTCTTCTATCCGTATCGAAGCGCGTGCGGTTAATGCCGTTTCGAAAATGATATCCGGTTTGCGGGTGAGGATGAAATCGGCGTTATCTGCCGGTTCTTCCACATCGAAACCTTCGGGGGCGGGCAGTTCCAGCAGCTGAGTGAGAGCGAGTGTAGCCATCTGTAGGTCGGATGCGGCTTGCACGACCGACAGCCTGTCGTTAGCTATCTGCGCCTCTACTTCGTATATTTGCGCTTCCGAAGCCCGTCCGTTGTTGTACAGCGTTTTTATCCGTTCCAGCTGTTCCTTGCTTAAATCGGCCTGTCTGTCGGCGATATCAAGCATTTCTTTGCAGTATAGTATCTGAAGATAGGAGGATGTGACGATGATTTCCATGTCTTCTTTTGTCTTTTCGAGTTCGGTGGCTACGGCTTGCAGATCGAGTTTTGCCGCCGCAATTTCGTTATTTATCCGGAAACCGGTGAAGATCGGGATGGATGTTGACGCCGACCATTGTGTGGATCGCGAATTACGGTCCTGATAGGTATTATCGTAACCGGAAGCGGAACGTCCGAACGAATACGAATGTGAAACATTCGCCGAGAGGTCGGGCAAGCGTCTGTTCCGCGCCGTATTCAGAACAATTTCCTGTTGGTCAATGCCGGCCTGCTTCATTTTTATGTCTATGTTGTGTTCGTGGGCATAATCAATACATTCTTGTAGCGACCATATCTTTGCTCCCTTTTCCGGTATGCCCTGCGGTCTTGTGGCGCTCTCCCGTTTATCCGGCGTAAAGTCCCGGTTGTTTTCCCGTTGTGCGGCATCGTCCGGTTTCATGTTCCCGTGCGCCTGCATAATTGCGGGAAACAGTAATGCAACGCTAACGGCATAGACTGTGATATTCGGTTTCATAATGTACATTAATTGGGTTCATAATTGGTTTGTTTTTATCATGCGCCGAGTTATATACTCGCCCGTATGATTTTTATTTTTCTTTATTAATGACGGCTCCCCGTATCTTATCCTTGTCTGTAAGGCCTTGGATAACTTCAATTTTTATGCCGTCGCTAAGGCCGGTTTTTATCGTGCGTTTCTCGAAAATCCGTTTCGGTTTTTCCTCTGTCAGCAGGTGGACAAATGCCGAATCGCCGTTGAACTCGACTGTGCTTTCGGGTATTGTCATCACATTTTCCGCATGTTTGAGGACGATTTCGGCATTCGCGCTGTATCCGGCTCGTATGAAGATGCTGTCGGGGATTGTCACCGCCGCTTTAATTTCGAATTGGATAGCTCCGTTTTTTTCTTCTCCCTTAGGCGAAACATATTCGAGCACGGCGTCGAATGTTCGGCTTTCCAGCGCTCCGATTGTGAGTTTGGTGGGCATCCCTTCATGAATGCGTCCGATCTCCGTTTCATCGACGTATCCTTTGAAAATCATGTCGTTCATATTTGCCACAGAAGCGATCGTCGTTCCTTCGTTGAAGTTATTACTTTGTATGACGGAGTTACCGACTTTTACGGGGATATCGAGGATCATACCGGTAATTGTACTGCGTATTTGCGTAGTGCTTTCGACCTTTGAGTTCCTGGCGATACCGTCGCGTACGATTTCGAGGGCGCTTTGGGCATTCTCAAATTCTTCCTTTACCTTGAGGTAATTGGATTTTGAGACGTCGTAATCTTCGGCCGTCATGATTCCCTGTTTAAATAACCGTTCGTCGCGTGTGAATGTATTTTCCATCTGTGTGAGGTTTATTTTCGCGACGTTAACGCGCGACTCTGCGCTGTTCAACTGTACCATTTCGGGTATAACTTTTACTTTGGCGATGATTTCGCCGCTTGTCGCATTTTGCCCGGCTTCCTTCAATAACTCGGAAATGATTCCCGATATTTGCGGTTTTATAAGAATCTCGTAACGGGGTTCCACATTTCCCGTTGCAACCGTTTTTGTCTCAACAGTTCCTGTTTCCGGGCTGACAATCTCATAAACGATCTCTACCGGCTGGGCTTTTTTCCATAAAAAGAAGAATGTGCCCAATACGGCCAGGCTTACAAACGACAGCAGAATAATCCGCATGATTTTTTTTACTACTTTATTTTTCATATATATATCCAATTATCTGTTTTATTCGTCACGTATAGCGTCAATAGCTTTTATTTGCATGGCTCTCCATGCGGGAATCAGTCCGGCCAACAGTCCGCAAACGAGTAATACGACTGTTGAGGCGGCAGCGACGCCTATATTAACTCCCGGATTGAGCATCGCAATACCGTCGGACGGCCTTGATGATATGAGGCGGTTTACCATATCCAGCAGGAATACGCCCGCGCTTAATCCGAGTAGTCCTGCGAGCGCCGTAAGGACAAGGCTTTCCGCCATTACCTGCGAGATAATATTCAGTGGTTTTGCGCCTAAAGCGCGGCGCACACCTATTTCACGCGTCCGTTCTTTTACCGTTACCATCATAATATTGCTTATGCCGATTATTCCGGCCAGTAATGTGCCAAGTCCAACCAGCCATACTAATATGTCGATGCCGGTAAAAAGATTCTCAAACATACCGAACTGTGCGGCAATATTCAGGACGCCTACGGCCTGCGGATCGTCGGGCGAGATTTTGTTCTGGCGTTTCAGTATGTTGTTTATGTCGTCAATCATTTGTTGTATCGGATGTCCCGGAATGGCGCTTACGCATAAAAAATGCAGGATGTCGCCCTGGTTAAGCGTCTGTTGCATGGTGCTGAAAGGCAGGAACACAGACGCTTCCGCGCGTCCGCCTATGTTTACGCCGGATGCGATTTGTTTCACCACGCCTACTACCTGATAGTAAAGCCCGTTCACGCGGACGTATTGCCCGCAAGGGTCTTTGCTTTTGAAGAGTTCTTCGCATATTCTTGATCCTATCAGGCACACTTTGCGCCGTTCCTGTATGTCGATATCATTCAGCAGGCGTCCGAAGTGAAGATTTTGCCTTTCTATCCGGAAATATGCCGGATATACGCCTTTCACGTTGTATGTTCCCGCTACCTGACCGTAAACGATATTTTTATCTCCCCTGTTGTTCCCCCATACGACGGGCGATATAGCGTCGATACCCTTTACTTCATTTCGTATCGTTTCGACATCGCGGTTACGCATTTCCCAATAACGTCCTTTGTTGAATCCGCGATAAGGTTCGCTTGTCCGGTCGGCATAAAAAAACAGGGAGTTTGTTGCAAATCCGTCCACATTTTTGAAGATGGAATTTTTCAGTCCCGTGCCCGAACCAAGCAGGACGACAAGCATGAGGATACCCCAAAACACCCCGAAGCAGGTAAGCAGGCTTCGCGTCTTATTACGGGTGATGGTTACCCATATTTCTATCCATTTGTCCATATCAAACATATCGCTTCCGTTTTTTATTCGGTTCTCATGGCTTCAATCGCCGAAATTTTTACCGCTTTCCGTGCCGGGAAGTACCCGGCAAATACGCCTGCGATAATCAATAATATCGTTGAAGATATCGCAATGCCGAGGTCTACGGTAGGATGGCGAAACAGAGTCAGATTTTCTCCCTGGTGGCCTCCTGCCGGAGCACTGTTAGCGCCCGACATGGTCATTATGTAATCAATACCTTCCGTCAGTCCGATGCCCGAAACCATGCCGACATACCCGAATGTCGCCGTTATGAGTATGGATTCGAAAATGATAAGTTTCAGTATGGAGGAAGGTTTTGCACCGATTGCTTTTCGTATGCCTATTTCGCATGTGCGTTCGCGTACCGTCACCAGCATAATATTACTCACGCCGACGATTCCGGCCGTCAGTGTTCCTATTCCGACAATCCAGATAAACAGGAGGATGCCGTTCATCATATTGCCGTACATACGCATTTCATTGCCGGTGTTCCACATTCCAATAGCGGATTTGTCGGCAGGGTCGAATTTGTGCCGGCGGGCCAGGCGCGCGCGAAGGCGTTGTTCGAAAGCGTCGTTTTCGGCTTCGGTAGTCACGCCTTTTACCGTGAAGGAAAGGTCGTAAAAACCCCTTCCTTTATTATATAATAATTGAGCTGTTGAAAAGGGTATGTATGCCGGCGAATTATTACTCATATTTTTATCGTAATATATGCCGATAACCTGAAACATGATATGTCCGCAGCGGACATAGTCTCCGAGCGGGTTCCCGTCGCGGAACAACACTTCGGCCATACGCGGGCTTAACACGATAACCTTCCGCTTGTCGCGTATATCGGTATCATTTATGAATCGTCCCTTACCCGAATTAAACTGTATGAAATTAATTTTTGCATGATCGGGGAAAACGCCGCTCATATCGCCGGTAAAATATTCCTTATCATAAGTCAACGTATCGCTGTGGTATATGCTTGCGGAACATAAATCTACTTCGGGATGTTCCTTTTTCAGCATATAATAATCTTCGTCTTTGAATGACAGTCGTCTGTTCGGGCGCATTCCCTTCCACGGTTTTGATGTATATCGGGGCCATATTTCGATACGATTGTCTGCCATGTCGCGGAAGTTGTACATGACGCCGTTCCGTAATCCGTTACCTGCGCCTAATAAGGCGACAAGCATGAAGATACCCCATGCGACGGAGAAGCCTGTAAGGAATGTACGAAGTTTGTTTTTCTTCATCGTACTCCATATTTCAAGGAGATTGTCAAAATCAAACATATTATTTTTCTATCAGTCCGTCTTTTACATGTACGATACGATGGGTAGCCTCGGCAACGGATTTTTCGTGCGTTACGATGATCATCGACATTCCTTCCCTGTTTACCTCCTGCAGTAATTCCATTACTTCGACCGTCGTTCTACTGTCGAGCGCTCCCGTAGGTTCATCGGCAAGTATTACTTGCGGCTTTGCTATAAGCGCACGTGCTATGGCCACGCGCTGTTTCTGTCCTCCCGACAGCTCGCCCGGCATATGGTTTGCCCAATCCTTTAGTCCTACTTTGTCTAAATATTCCATCGCGAGAGCGTTTCTTTTTTTTCGTGAAACACCTTGGTAATAAAGTGGCAAGGCAACGTTTTCCATTGCGTTTTTGAATGATATGAGATTAAATGACTGGAAAATGAAACCTATCATCCTGTTACGCAGTTCGGCGGCACGACTTTCGCTTAAATCTTTTATTATCTGATTATTAAGATAGTACTCTCCCGAATCGTAGGCGTCTAAAATCCCTAAAATGTTTAGAAGTGTACTTTTCCCGGATCCGGATGCCCCCATGATGGAAACCATTTCTCCTTTTTCTATATCAAGGTCAATACCCTTCAGTACATGTAACGGGGCGCCGTTATTGTATGTTTTATTGATACTTCTCAGTTTTATAATCATTTATATACTTAATTTATTGGGAAAACAAGATTCACATTAGGTCTTTGTTTTCGGTTTTCGTTTATAATTATGACGGCAAATTTCTATTTTTGTTACGGATAAGACAAGAATTTATTTAATAAATTTCCGTGTATTTTGTTTTTTTAATATATACAAATAAAAATAATTGCCAATCCGAAAAAAAACAATATATATGTTGCGTTCCGATAATGCTTCCTGACATGGAGATGATGTTATGCGCCGTTCTTGCGACGTAGAGATCATAATAATAAATGAATTTGTTTTGTAATACGCTTGGCATGTATTAATTTTGTGGAAAAATTATAGTATGAAGAAGTTATTTGAAACCTCAAAAATGCAGGAAATAGATAGGTATACGATTGATAATGAGCCTATTGACCCTATTGATTTAGTAGAGCGCGCGGCGTCTGTTTTTGTAAATGAGTTTTGTCGTCGGTATGCATCGCGTCAAAATCGTATATATGTTTTTGCCGGACAGGGAAACAATGGCGCCGACGCTTTGGCGATAGCCCGGATGCTGATTGAAAAAGGGTATAATGTATTTACTTACCTTATCAACCCGTCGAACAGACTTTCGCCGGAATGTGAAGAAAACAGGCGACGGATAAAAGACGGCGATAATAAACAGTTTGTGGAGGTGGGTTCTTCTTTTGTCCCCCCGGCGCTTAAACGGCAGGATACCGTTATCGACGGCTTGTTCGGTTCCGGCCTTAACCGTCCTTTGGAAGGAGGGTTTGCTAAAATAGTCGAATATATAAATCGCTCGGAGTCTACGATTGTATCCATTGATATACCGTCGGGACTGTTCGGGGAGGATAATAAGGATAATAATTTGCAATATATCATTCAGGCCGACTTGACGCTAACATTCGAATTTCCCAAATTGTCGTTTTTATTACCGGAGAATGTCGGTTTTGTGGGCGAGTGGAAAACGCTTTCCATCGGGCTTCATCCCGACGCTTTACAAAAAACAAAAACGCCCTACGGGCTTATCGCAGACGAAGATATAGCGGCGCTTATTCATAAGCGGGAGCGTTTTTCGCACAAAGGCGATTTCGGTCATGCACTACTCATTGCGGGAAGCCATGGAAAGATGGGGGCGGCGGTATTATCCGCAGAAAGTTGTATGCGTAGCGGCGTGGGATTGCTTACCGTCCATACTCCGGAAAGAGGTGAATCCATTATGCAGATATCTTTGCCGGAGGCAATGACGGATGCGGATGCTCATCCTGATTTTGTGACGGAACTTCCGGATATTTCCGGATATGACGCTGTCGGCATAGGCCCCGGTTTAGGCGTTAATGATAAGACAAAGGCGGTAGTTGGTAACTTGTTTGACGCTGCCGGCAGGAAGCCCATAGTACTTGACGCCGATGCGTTGAATATTATTGCAGCGAACAGCGAACTGCTGTACCGGTTGCCGCAGGGTGCCGTCATCACTCCGCACCCTAAGGAGTTCGACCGTTTGGCCGGTTCGAGCGGTAATGCTTATGAACGGATACAAAAAGCACGTTCGATGGCGGTCGAGCAGAAGATATGTATAGTTCTTAAAGGAGCTTATACGGCTGTGTGTACGCCTTCGGGTAAAGTTTTTTTCAATACTTCGGGAAATCCCGGTATGGCTACGGCAGGCAGCGGGGATGTGCTGACCGGCATTATTTTAGGATTGCTGGCCCAGAGATACAGCCCGGAAGAATCGTCGGTCATCGCAACCTATATACATGGTATAGCAGGGAATCTTGCTGCTGCAAACATTTCGGAAGAGAGTATGATTGCCGGCGATATTACTTCCATGTTAGGAAAAGCGTTTAAACAGATGCACGACGAAGACTTGCCGTTCTTATCGGACTGAGAACGGTTATATGCCTAACGAGGCTTTTATCTTTTCTATTTTCACGGAAGCCGATCTTTCCGCTTCGAGTATGTCCTCTACGGATTTTACCGGCTCGTGAACTTCGATATAGAATTTGATTTTAGGCTCTGTTCCGGAAGGACGTATGGATACTTTTGTATTATCTTCCGTATAATATTGGAGTACGTTCGACGTCGTGGGCATATTTAATGAAAAATCTTCATCGTCTACAAAACTGTGTCCTTTCAGTGATGCGAAATCATAGGTCATTGTTACTTTGGAACCTGCAATCTCTTTTAATGGGTTTTCACGGGAATTTTTCATCATCGCTTCGATTTCCTCAGCTCCGCTTTTCCCTTGCTTAACGACGGAAATACCCGTTTCTTTCGAATATCCGTATTCCGCATAAATACGATGAAGCAGTTGGAACACCGTCAGTCCACGGTCTTTTGCCCATGCAGCTATTTCGGCCAGGATGCAACATGCGGAGACGGCATCTTTGTCGCGTACAAAATCCTCACATAAGAAACCATAACTTTCTTCGCCGCCGCCAATGTATGTTTTCTTCCCTTCGTTTTTGCGCATGATGTCGGCAATCCATTTGAAGCCGGTGTATACATCATAAAGCCTTACTTCGTTTTGTTCGGCTATGGCACGTATTGTTTCCGTCGTCACGATAGTCTTTACGATATATTCGTCGCCTTTCAGTTTGCCGATATCTTTCCTGCGCATTATCAGGTAATAGACAAACAGGAGGGCAGTTTGATTCCCATTCAGGAGCGTCCATACGCCTTCGTTGTTTTTTACCGCCGCTCCGACCCGGTCGGCATCGGGGTCGGAAGCGAGTACCAGCTCGGCGTCCGTATCTTTGGCTTTCTCTACTGCCATCGACAATGCGGCAGGTTCTTCGGGATTAGGCGATATGACAGTAGGGAAATCTCCGCTTACGACATCCTGTTCCGGCACATGGATGACATTTGTGAATCCGAACCGGTTCAGTGCCGCAGGGATGATATGCACTCCCGTACCGTGTATCGGAGTATAAACGATTTTCATATCATGGTGGCGGGAAATAATTTCCGGCGATAAGGTGATGGTTTTCAAGTCGTTGATGTACGCCTCGTCGATCTCCTTGCCGATAATTTCGATCAGGCTTTTATTGCCGTTGAATTTTATATCCGCGGCAGTACGCACTTTGTTCACTTCGGCAATCGTATTTTTATCGTGCGGAGCTATCATCTGCGCTCCGTCGTCCCAGTATGCTTTATATCCGTTATATTCTTTCGGATTGTGGGATGCGGTAAGTATGATACCGCTCTGGCATTTTAATTTGCGTATTACGTATGACATTTCGGGGGTCGGCCGCAAATCTTCGAACAGGTAAACCTTTATTCCGTTAGCCGAGAATATATCTGCGGATATTTCGGCAAACTCGCGGCTGTTATTTCGGCAGTCGTGCCCGATGACGACCTTTATCTCCTGTAAACCTGCAAATTCCTTTTTCAGGTAATTTGATAACCCCTGTGTCGCCGCACCTACCGTATATTTGTTTATGCGGTTGCTTCCCACTCCCATAATACCGCGCAAGCCGCCTGTCCCAAATTCCATATCTTTGTAGAATGATTCGACAAGAACGGTCGGATCGGAATTGTCCAGCATCGCCTGCACCTGGATACGGGTAGCTTCATCGTAATCTTTACCTAACCAGGTTTGCGCTTTTTTTCTTATTTTTTCAATTAATACCGTATTTTCTATATTCATATTGATAACGTGATGTTATTTAGCCGTCGCAAAGATAACGCAAATTTATCGGAAATCACCCAAATAGAGGTTGAAGTTTTGCTTCATCAGGGAAAAATTAACGGAGGAAAATGATTAACGGATCTGCAATCAATCATAATTTCACCACGTAAAAAAATATTTGTATTCCGATTTATTTCCTCGCTGGTCTGTGACTGTGAGTTTTAAGCGATGATAGCCGGGATGAAGCCGTTCGTCGTCAAAATCGTATGAGAGCGCCGCCTTTTTGCCGTCAAATTCGAATAATGCATATTTGCCGTCGATCTCTCCCCTATACATGGCAATGCCGCTCATATTGTCGGTTATACGAATTTTGATCTGTTTCCTTTCGTGCCATTTATCAGGGTCGACAGGCGTTATTACCGGAGGAATAGTATCGCACATGACGGCATATGTTCCTAACACGTTTATCTCGGTGTCCATCCATCCGTCGCGGTATGCGCCCCCAATCCATGAAATATTCCCGGTGAGGGTGTTTATGCGGACTATACCGAGTTGTTCCGTACTTGCATGCTCCGGCATGCGATTCGTATGAATGGATAATTGTGCCGGTTTGTACAGTGGCACCGGCGATTTATGGAGGGTATGAACCGCCGAATAATAAGGCTGCGAAACGGGAGTATGATAAAGTGGGGACGTATTGGATGAAAGTGCATTACCGCCGGGTAGAGTATCGTACGGGTCGGAGGATGTATAATGTATATAGACGTTGCTGTACAGGCTGTTGCGCGGTATTGTAAGAGAAATGTTTTTTGAACCGAACACATTGTCGTCGTACCATCGCGCCGTTTTTGCCCCAACGGTATCGGGAGGTGTGATTTCATGCTTCTTACCTTGTATTTTTATGAGAACGTTGCAGGCGTTGCCATAGAGGTCGGTCAATTTTATATTTACGTGATAGATACGTTCTTCGTTGATCGTTATTATCCCGGAATGGCGGCTTGCCGTAAAACGGAGATTGCAGCCGGGTTCAACAAATGTTTTAATATAAAATGTACGGGAGTTATACCATTCTTCGTAGTCGATGTAACTGTTGATGTATTTTGATTCCTCAAATGAGAATCGGTCGGCATAACTGCGGTATGTTTCCACGCTGTCTACTGTTTGCAGGACGTCTTTTATGCCGTAAGAAAAACCGGTCCCGTCCATCCGGTCGACGGCTCTTATTCCCAGTCCGATTTCACCCCATGCTTCGACAGTTGTGACGATGAGGGGCTGATCGTTTTTATCAAGTTTAAATTCAATGTTTTGTGTACTGTTACTGCCGTTTACCATACCTTTTCCTTCGATGGGGTAGATTTTCAGTCCGCGTACCAGCGGTTTGCGCATATCGGGAATGTACGGTTTGTAAAAAACAAGCGGATCGATGGGTTCATTGTTTTGCATGTCGCGCACTTCAAAATGCAGGTGTGGCCCGCCGGAACTGCCGGAGTTCCCGCTATAACCGATTATTTCACCCTGTTTGACCGGTATAACCTCGGGATTGAAATTGAAATCGACGGTATAACTTTCGTTATTATATTGTTTTTCCTTTACGGAATCGGTCAGGCGACGGTTGAAACGTTGCAAATGGCCGTAAACAGTGATGATACTGTCGTCCGGGTGAGCGATATAGACGGCAAGTCCGTATCCCCACGGACTGACCGATATGCGTTCGACATAACCCCCTCGTACGGCATGTAGGGCGTGGCCCTCGGAACCGTTTGTTCGTATGTCGATGCCGGCGTGGAAATGATCGGGGCGTAAATCACAAAAAGCCCCGGACAATTGCATCCGGAAGTCAAAAGGATTCGCCAAATGTAACGTATCCGTCCACGCCGTTAAATTGCCGTTTACGCCGGGATTCGTTCCGGTATCGGTATATGGGGCTCGTGCGGAGAGAAACCCCGGCAATATGATCGCCGGCAACAGGGAAAACCGGCAACGTAAGCATTTACTCGTATGGAACAATCTCCTGTATCTCATCAACAAAAATGTGATACGATGCAATATGTTTGGAAATTTTGACATACTCAGATATTTTAATTTAATGCGAAAGTACGAATTATATTTGGTTAAATCTTTTTTTGAGGTGCTATGAAAAATAAGATTATCTTTACCGGGTAAAACAAAATCAGAAACCGCCATGGGAAGAAAACGATTATAACGTCCGGGCGCAGAGCAAATAAATACGATGATAAGCAGTATGCTTGAACCTGCGCATATTTTGATATATGGGGATGCTCATGAATATATAGCGACCTGACGTATATGATCTACGGTAACGGCGGCATGGGTTATCCGTCGGAATATCACGTGACGGCAACTGTTTAATAATGTCATCTTTTACGTCTCATTCCACTTCAATGACCAGATAATTGCTCAAGCTCCAAAATGTTTCCGGGTTTTTAATTTCTAGTGTAATATTTCCTTCGGTATCTTTGAAGAAATTATAAGATTTTTCAGGATGATTGGTTTTTATTTTCGCTTTCGAAGCATAGAGCGGTATGGCGGTTGCCTGACGTTTGTCGGCGGCTATGAAGTATTCTTTATTGAACTCCCCCTGTAATGCTTTAGACTTGGAGAATAACCCGCCTCCGATAAGGATATTCTGTTCTTTCAGTTCCTTTTTGGTCCCGAAACAATAATATACGATATTCAGGGCTTTATCCTGGTCGTCGATGCGTAAGTTTTGGCTTTCATTGACTTCTTTGAGCGTTTCCATATCCGAATGAAGCGTTTCTACCTGTTCGGTCAGTTGCGTTATCTGTTTGTTTTTACGCTCTAATTCGGACTGGAATTTCACTATTTGTCGCGCTTTTTCGTCAATATCTTCGGTCAGGCGGTCGATCGTTTTTTGCAGTGCGGATGAACGGACATTACTTACATCCAGTTTTTTTTGAAGTTCCGACAGTTGTTGTCTGTTTTTTTTCAGCGTTTCCGCAATTACCGCCATCTCGTTTTTTATCTGTTCGCGTTTTGAACCGGAGAGTTCCGCATCTTCCTGTATATCAAGAAATTTTTCGGTATTCCGGATGGTTTTAATATCGTCTTCAATCGCGTTTAAGACACTCAACATTTCGTTCATTTCCACCTCGTTTTTTTTGATATGGAGTTTCAATGAATCGTTTTCTTCCTGAAGTTTCTTATTATCCGAAGAAAACTCCGTGCATGACATAAATAGAATGATGCATGAACATGCGACTAAAAATTTTTTCATAATTGTTTTTATTATTAAATGGTTCAATTTTTTTTGTTATCATTTCCGGCATTTCTTACCGGCAAGTACGATGACAAATTCGCCTTTCGGTTCTTCTGTCAAGAAATGGGTTACTACATCTTCAAGACTGCCGCGTATCGTTTCCTCAAAACGTTTTGAGATTTCGCGGGAAACGGAAACCGGGCGGTCTTTACCACATACGCCGGATAGTTGGACAAGCGTCTTCGGCAATCTGTACGGCGATTCGTAGATGATTGTCGTTCGATCTTCTTCCGCTATCTCACAGAGGCGCGTTTGCCGTCCTTTTTTTACCGGCAGGAATCCTTCGAAACAGAACCTGTCGTCCGGAAGAGCGGATACTACTAATGCAGGAACGAAGGCCGTCGCTCCGGGAAGACATTCCACCTCGATGCCTTTTTGTACACATTCACGCACAAGCAGGAATCCGGGGTCCGAAATAGACGGTGTTCCGGCGTCCGATACCAATACGACATTTTCGCCGGCTTCGATACGCTCCGTAATCTGTTCGACCGTTTTGTGTTCGTTGAATTTATGGTGCGACTGCAGCCGGTTTCGGATTCCGTAATGTTTTAGTAAAACGCTTGTCGTCCGCGTATCTTCGGCTAAGATTAAATCCGCTTCTTTTAGTATACGGATAGCCCTGAGTGTGATATCTTCAAGGTTTCCTACCGGCGTGGGGACAACAATAAGTTTTGCCATTGTTACAGAAATCTCATTTCTAATATTTTGATAAAATCTTTAACGGTAGGATTACTGAAATCCCAATGTAACTTTTCATCCAGAAAGCGGATGGATTCTTTGTATGATTCCTTGCCGTTAAGCACCGAAATCACTTTATTCATGATTTCTTCATCTCCTCCGAACAGTTCGCGGCGATATCGGAAGCGGTCGTTCAAGCTGAACGCCCGGCGCAGATCCGATAAAGACCTTTTTTCTATCGCCTCGTTTAAAGACGGGGGAGGAGGGACGTTTTTCGCCGTAACAGCGTTGCTTTTCGCCGTAACAGCATTCGGTGTCGTGATATTCCGGCTTCCGGCTTCCGGCGTGTTGTTTTTTCCTACACTTATTCCTTGAAGCGATAGAATTACCTCGATCTCGTTGTTCTCCGGCGTGTGAATTTTTTCCGCATCCTCTTTGGCAACCGCCGGGGATATTCCCGTCGGATTTTCCTCGATCGTTACAGGCCTTGTAATCGTAGATTCCCCTGTCGTTTTTGCAGTTTCAAAGACAGGCGGAGGATTGGGTATGGGCCTTGCGGGCCTCTTTGTCGTAGAGAATTTTACGGGTGGCGCCTCGACAGGATCGTCTGTTATCTTGACGGTTGGATTTCCGTGTGCATCCGGCGAGACGGCAGGAGTAACGCCTTCAATATTCCGCATTTGCCGGTGTATGGATAATATTAAAGCCTGATGTTTTTTCATCTGTGCGGCAAACATCTCAACCTGGTCCGCTTCGAGCATATGGAAATCACTTTGTATTTTTTGCATTAAATCAAATGCCCGACTGAAGAAAGATACCGGATATATTTCGGAATCTTTCATGCTGTTTGTCAGATCGCACAGTATCTGAACGTTAGATAATATCTGTTGTAGTCTATCATTATTCGTCATAATCCTATAATATTAAAAATAATAAGATGTTGTGCACGATGCAGTTAGCGGCAAAGATATAATTTATTTTTATAAAATACGAAGTATTAGTCATAATTAATGGTTAATGATTTCACACAGTCTCCAGTTGACAAGGTAAAGACGTACGGTAGCGCGTGTAAAAGCTGTGTAAAGCCATCTGTAGAAGTCTTCTCCCAGAAGGTCTTTCGTCACATATCCTGCATCCAGGAATACGTTGCTCCATTGTCCTCCCTGCGCTTTGTGGCAGGTGACGGCATAGGCATACTTCACCTGTACGGCGTTGAAATAAGGGTCTTCTTTAATTTTTCTCATGCGTTCGGATTTGATGCGTATATCCGCGTAATCTTCGGCTACGGACAAAAACAGTTTGTTGCTCAGTTCTTCGGGCAACGCCGGGGAAGGGCATTGAAGCGTATCCAGCAGTATTTTAAGTTCCATTTCCGTATCATAATCGTCGAAACGCGCCAGCACGTTACAAAATCGGGAGCCGTGTTTTTCTTCCGTATACCTCACGCGTAGCACCTGTATTGTTTCTCCGTTTGCAATAAAATCAAACTCCTGAAGCGCTTTACCCAGGGAGTAATTGTTTTTGACGACCATCAGCCGTTCTCCCGGCAATATTTCTTCTTCGTAACAGAGGATGCGGTTTCTTATGCCGTTGTTATAGATATTGGCATTTTTATTTGAACGGCATATGATCATTGTATCGTCGATGCCGTCGCGTCGGTATGCCGATGATAATTCTTCGATTAATTCGCTGCCGTCGATTTTCTTTATATCGGCGAATCGCTCCGTCAGGATTTCAGGATATATGCCGATATTTCCGTTACGCAGGGCTTCCCGTATATTTGTTGCGTTAAAGAGTATGCCTGAATCGTGGCATTGGCGGACGACTTGTGTAAGCTGTATTTCGGTGACATGCAGGTTGTATCGCATAAGATACCCGGCGTTCAGCGCCGGACTGTAAGCGAGGGATACCGGTGGAAGCTGTGCGGAATCTCCCATAAGTATAAGTCGGCAGTTATCGCCGCTATATATATAATGTATAAGGTCGTCGAGCAGACGCCCGCTACCGAAAACGGAAGTTCCTGTCTCCCCGTTCGATATCATGGAAGCCTCGTCAACGATAAAAACAGTATCTTTATGAAGGTTTTCCGTGAGTGTGAAGTTGGAAAAGTCGTTGGAGAAACTCTTTTGGCGGTATATCTTTTTATGTATAGTGAATGCACTGTGACGGGCGTATCCGGAAAATACTTTAGCCGCCCTGCCCGTGGGCGCCAGGAGGATGGTTTTTTGCTGCAGCGAGGACATCATCTTTACTGTTGCGCCCAGCATGGTCGTCTTTCCTGTCCCGGCATATCCTTTCAACAACAAAAGCCTGCCGCTGTCGCGTGAAACAAGGAATTCCGACAGTGTTTGCAGCGCCGAAGATTGTCCGGACGTAGGTTCAAAAGGGAAAAAATCCAATATCTTTTTCAGCACAAAATTATTTATCATAGAAAAAATGAAATTATTTTGGCGATAAAGATAGTTATTAAAATATTCTTTTTTATATTTGCAGAGTGAAATAAATAAAGGAAAACAATATAAAATTATTATGAAACTTGTACTTAAATTTTTACTGGTAGTAGCTATTGTAGCTCTCATTTACATGTGTGTGCAAAGTATTATGACGCCGATTGACTTTGAAAAACAACAGAAGATCCGCGAGAATGCGATCGTGGAGCGTTTAATTGATATCCGTGATGCTCAGATCGGCTATAAGAATGCAAATGGTATTTATGCGGCTAATTTTGGGGAACTTCAGCGGTTCCTTAATGAAGTGAAGATCCCTTTCATCATTAAAGAAGGGGAGTTGACTGACGATCAACTGAAAGAAGGCTTGACCGAACAGGAAGCAGTTAAGAAGGGGATTATCAGGCGTGATACGAACTGGGTATTAGCGAAAGATACGCTTCTCGGTCGGAACTATGACGTGGCGTTGATCGGCAAAGTGCCGGGATTTGAAGATCATGCGTTTTTGCTTGATACGGCAACGTTGACGTCTACATCCGGTTATACGGTGCCTGTGTTTGAGTGTGCCGTGCCTTACGACGTTTATCTTAACGATCTCGACAAGCAATTGCTTTTTAATCTGAAAGATAAAGGCACGAAGTTGAACCGTTATCTTGGACTTCGCATAGGTTCTGTTAAGGAGATCAACAATAACGCGGGAAATTGGGAGCAATTTTAGACAGAATACCATGATGATACGTGTTCCTGACACGCTGGATGTTAATAATTCGGAAAACTATGATGTATCCATCCGGCTATGGCCGGATGGACTTTCTTTTTCCGGTTATATTCCTTCGGAAAGAGACAGTTTTTTTACGGATACTGTTGCCTTTAATAAGGATGTGCCGTTGGTAGAATCGCTGAAAGAGATATTTTTTAATAACGAATGTTTGTCATACATATATCGTTCGTTGCATGTAATTTTCGTTTCGGGGAAGTATACGTTAGTTCCCGACAGTGTTTTTATCGAAAAAAATAAAGAAGCGCTTTTCCATTTTTGTTTTCAGGCCGACAAAGATTCGAAGGTATTGTTTCAACCTCTGAAGCAATTCGGGTCATTCTTATTATACAGTATGGATAATGAGGTTTATGAATTCATGATCCGCTCCCTCGTCAATCCTCAGTTTATCCATTTCTTATCGCCAATGCTGTCGGTGTGGCGGAAGCAGAGCATTGCCTGTTATCCTAAACGGATATACGTCGTCATACATGATGCGATGCTGGATATCGTATGTTTCGTACAGGGAGAGATGTTGTTCGTCAATTCTTTTTCGTATGAAACCGAAAGTGACATTGTATATTTTATTATGTACGTATGCAAACAGCTTTCATTGAATCAGTTTGAAGATTATGTCTCTTTTTGTGGCGACAAAATGATGTGCCGGAAGGTTATGTCGGTCGTCAGGAATTATATAGCGCATGTCGATATCGTATCTCCTAAAATCAAGCAATATCAGGTCGCACTCGACCGGGATGTTCACGTGGATGTAATAACTTTGGTTGAATGCGGATTATAAGCGGTATATACGGTCATCGCAGGTTTCAGGTCCCGTCGTCGTTTAAAGCCCGCCCTACAACGGATTTTGCGAAAGAAAGTTTATTTAACGTACTGTCTAATCTTATTCAATGGGATGGTTTGGATGCACTTGATTTGTTTGCCGGTACGGGTAGTATTTCGTTCGAAATGCTTTCACGCGGATGCCGTTCGGTAATGACAGTGGAGCATGACCGATTCCATGCAGCGTTTATTGATAAAGTGCGTAAGACGTTAAACGCTAACGATATATCTCTTGTTTGCGGAGATGCGATGCGTGTCCTGAATGTTGCGAAAGAAAAATCTTTTGATTTCGTATTTGCTGATCCGCCGTATACCTTTGCATTGTTACCGGATATTCCGCGTATCGTTATCGAAAAAAATATCCTGCGGGATGGGGGAATATTGGTGTTGGAGCACTCGAAAGGGAACGATTTTTCGGATATCCCTTTTTTCAGTCAGCGCCGCGTTTACGGAGCGGTGAATTTCAGTATTTTTATTAAGCCGTAACCTTTATCGTGGAAGCGGTCAGCCGGGGTCTCTCATATCAGCCGGATTTTGTCCGTCACAAGAGCGGTGCGAACAGCCGCATGAACGATTCGGCGAGACGCCGGGTTATAGGTCGTTTACGCCATTCGGCGTACGTAATTTCCCTGCAGTCATGGATATCCTGCCGGAATATCTCCTTCATTTTTACTGCAAAATCTTTTTGATATACAAACGCGTTTATTTCAAAATTATGTTCAAAACTGCGGAAGTCGAAGTTGGCAGAGCCAAAACAGGTCAGCATGTCGTCGGTCAGCAGCAATTTGGAATGAAGGAACCCTTTTTCGTACAAATATACTTTAACTCCCGATTCGAGCATTTTATTCACATACGAGAACGTTGCCATCCGGGCGGATCGCGTATCCGAACGTTGCGGAATCATCAGGCGTACGTCGACGCCTCCGAGGGCGGCCATCTGAAGCGTCAGATTGAGGGCTTCGGTAGGAAGGAAATAGGGGGTCTGAATGTAAATGTATTTTTTTGCATTAGAGATGCAAAAGATGAAAGCTTGCATCAGGCTCTGCCATTGGTTTGTCGGCCCGCTCATGACTATCTGCATCTTCATGTCCGAACATGTTTCTGTCCCGGGATAAAATTCCTTTCCCTTAATTAGTTGATTACTTGAAGAATACCAGTCTATCAGGAAAGATGACTGCAACCCGTATACGCCTGGCCCCGTAATTCTGAAATGAGTGTCGCGCCAGGGGCCTAACTTGTTGCCTTCATAATAACGGTCGGCGATGTTCATCCCTCCCATATAGCCGATCTTACCGTCTATGACCACGATTTTGCGGTGATTACGGTAGTTGACTTTGCTTGTAAGGAGCGGGAAAACTACTTTAAGGAAGGAATATATTTCGATACCTTCTTTTTTCATTTCTTCAAAAAAACGTTTTTTTGTATCCCAACAGCCGACGTCATCGTATAATATGCGTATCTTGACGCCTTCACGTGCTTTTGCAATAAGGATGTCCCTGACCTTATTGCCGATTTTGTCGTCGTTAAATATATAGTATTGGAAATGGACGTAATGTTGTGCATGGCGAAGATCTTCCAGCAATGCACCGAATTTGTCTTTTCCACGAGTATATACGGAGATATTGCTTCCGCAGAAGATCGCCGAGTAGTTGCTTTTGCTTAACAGTTGCGCCAAAGGGAGATAATGCGGCGGTACTTTACCAAGGTTATTCGGTAACCGGTATACGGGTACCTGTTTCATAAACCGCCTGTAAATTCTGCGGGAAATGATGCGCAAGCGGTGGTTGCTGCCTCCGAAAAAGTAGTAAACGATCAATCCTATAGCGGGTATGAAGATCAGTACGATAACCCAGGGGATGGTTTTAAGAGGGTTACGGTTTTCCAGCAGGATAAGTGACACTAATCCTATAATGGTAATGGTGTATATGATGAATATCGAACCTAAAACCGTTGAAAAACCTATATCTTCATTCATTGTATATCAATTACTGGTAAAACCTCACGACAAATATAGGAAAGTTTTTTCGTTTACCTTAAATCCGCACACAAGAGTTATCAAAAAAAACAGAACGCTGATATAAATAAGTTACCCGACGTTCGTCCTGTGCAAGATTTTACCTGTTTTTGCGATAATAAAAAAACATACTTGCACATGGGTAAAATAACTCAAAACTCTCGCCTCACTGAGAGTGAAGGCAGGAACGGGACGGTCTTGCCGTCGAACGTCCTGTCGGTTTTCGGGAGTGTGTACGACAACATCGTATGGAAGCGCTTAAGTCACTGTGCGAAAATCTCCAGGCCGCGCGAACGACCGGTATCGGTACAGTAACCGCTGTGATGGTACATATAGCATTCCATGTTCAGGATATGGACGATGTTACGCATCTGCCTGAAGTAAACTTCGGCAGAGAGCGTCAGGTTCGGGAAGGGGCGGTTTTCCCAGCCTGCCGAAATCTGGTTGGTCACAGGTGTAGCCGGTCTTCTCGGAAAGGCATCCAGTAGTCGGAACTTTCGATGTGCGCCATGTCGTTGATCGAATGTACAGGTTGTCGCCATTCGACGATTCGCGGGTCAGCAACTCGGGGCGGTAATGCTGATATGAGACGTCAAAGCCTGCGAAGACCGTATTGGCATTGCCCGTTTTACGTTCAAAAGACGTCCGCCGGCCCATTTCCTGCATACGCATCGCCTTCCGTTGCGAGAAGCGGTAACCGGCAAACTTGATATTGTAGGAATCGCAGTTATACTATCCTCTGTTATAATATGAGAAATCGTTCGCAGGATATGATTCGGCAGAGGAAGATTAACCATAACACGGCACACTAAAAAAGCGAGGTTTAACACCCCGCCTTACATGTCTTCACAACGGAATAATCCTTATTGTGATTTGCTTCAGAATTTATACGGCAAAGGTAGATATATTTTTTTATATTGCAAGTGTTTTTTTTAACTTTGCCGAGAAAAATACAACAAAATGAAAATAGTATTGGGTTTGGATATAGGCACAAACAGCATTGGCTGGGTGCTGGTCAACAAAGATGAAGAAGATAAACTGCTGCGAATAGAAGCTGCGGGAAGCCGCATTATTCCCATGAGTCAGGATATTTTGGGAAAGTTCGACGAAGGAAATTCGGATTCCCAGACTGCTGACAGAACGAAATTTCGCGGAACACGAAGATTGCGCGAACGGCATTTGCTCCGGCGCGAACGGTTGCACCGCGTGTTGCACGTGCTGGGATTTCTCCCTGAGCACTACGAACAGTACATCGATTTTGAGAAACGCCGGGGCAAATTTGTGCAGGATACCGAACCTAAATTGCCATGGAAAAAGAACCCGGACGGCGAGATGACGTTTTTGTTTCAGGAATCTTTCAACGAAATGATGGCAGATTTTGCTCAAACCCAACCGCAACTGTTGACCGATAATAAAAAAATTCCCTACGACTGGACGATTTATTATTTACGGAAAAAAGCCTTACAACAAAAAATAGCAAAAGAAGAACTGGCATGGATTCTTTTAAATTTTAATCAGAAACGCGGATATTATCAGTTACGTGGCGAGGAGGAAGAAGAAAATCCCAACAAATTACAGGAATATCACTCGTTGAGAATCGTCGACGTTGTTGCAGACGAAAAGCCCAACAGCAAAGGAGAAACCTGGTATTCACTGCATCTGGAAAACGGGTGGATTTATCGCCGTTCCGGCAGGATTCCTTTGTACGAATGGAAAGATAAAGTTCGGAATTTCATCGTTACTACCGAGTTGAACGACGACGGCACTGTAAAAACCGATAAGGAAGGCTATGAAAGACGATCGTTTCGCGCTCCCGGTGAAGATGACTGGACTTTGTTGAAAAAGAAGACCGAGGCGGATATTGAACGATCCGACAAAACTGTCGGAACATATATTTATGAAACTTTGCGTCAAAACCCAAGTCGGAAAATTCGCGGGAAACTGGTACGCACGATTGAACGCAAATTTTATAAGGACGAACTGAGGAAAATCCTTGAAAAGCAGGTAGAATTGCAGCCTGATTTGTTCGGCGAGGAATTATACGGCGATTGTGTCAGGGAGTTGTATAAAAATAATGAAGCGCATCAGCTTGTTTTGAGCAAAAGGGATTTCGTTCATTTATTCGTAGAAGATATTATTTTCTATCAGCGCCCGCTGCGAAGCCGGAAATCGGCTATTGGAAACTGTACGCTGGAATTTAGGAAATATAACGACAGGGAAGGCAATGAAATAACGGAATATCTGAAGGCTACGCCCAAGTCGAATCCGCTGTATCAGGAATTTCGTTTGTGGCAATGGTTATTCAACCTGAGAATTTATAGAAAAGACGATGATACGGATGTTACGGCTCAATTTCTGAACAGCAGGGAAGATCAGGAAAAACTGTTCGAGTTTTTGATGCAAAAGAAGGAGGTGAATCACAGGGATGTCCTTCAGTATTTCTTTACTTTACAAGGCCTGAAAGGGAAAACCTTAAATAATGAAATTGCAAAATACCGTTGGAATTATGTGTTTGATGATTCTAAGGAAAAAGAAGATGAAAAATCGAAAAAATATCCCTGTAACGAAACCGGTTATGAAATCGGAAGAAGGCTGGGAAAGGTAGAAAATGTTCCCGCCGGTTTCCTGACGCCCGGAAGAGAGCAAAGTTTGTGGCATATTATCTATTCCGTGACCGATAAAACCGAGTTTGAAAAGGCATTAAAATCTTTTGCGAATAAACAGGAATTGGACGAGAAGTCTTTTGTGGAGAATTTCAAGAAATTCCCGCCGTTCAAGAGCGAGTACAGTTCGTTTTCGGAGAAAGCCGTTAAAAAGTTGTTGCCTTTGATGCGCCTGGGGAAATATTGGAATTGGGACGCCATAGACACGAAGACGAAAGACAGGATATCCAAAATCCTTAGCGACGAATATGATGAAAAAATCAAAAACCGCGTACGCGAAAAAGCCATTCATTTGACAGGCAAAAAAGACTTCCATGGTTTGCAGCTGTGGCTTGCCCAGTATATTGTATATGACCGCCACTCCGAAGCCGGTACGGCGGACAAATGGAATACGGTTGACGGACTGGAACGATATCTGGAAGATTTCAAGCAACATTCATTACGCAATCCGGTTGTCGAGCAGGTAGTTCTGGAAACGCTTCGTGTCGTCAGAGATATTTGGCGGCAATACGGGAACGGTGCGAAAGATTTTTTCAGCGAAATCCATGTCGAACTGGGGCGTGAGATGAAAAATAATGCAGAAGAAAGAAGAAAAATAACGAACCGGGTATTGGAAAATGAAAATACAAATCTTCGCATAAAGGCGTTGCTTGCGGAGTTGCACGACGCCGGCATGGGAAATGTCCGCCCTTATTCGCCTACGCAGCAGGAAATCCTGAAAATTTATGAAGACGGCATCATCCATTCGGGAATGGAAATCCCTGATGATATTCTAAAAATCAGCAAAACGGCGCAACCGTCAACGTCTGACCTGCAACGCTATAAACTTTGGCTGGAACAGAAATACCGCTCGCCGTATACAGGAGCAATTATTACATTGAGCAAATTGTTCACTCCCGCATATGAGACAGAACATATTATCCCGCAAAGCCGTTATTTCGACGACAGCTTTAGCAATAAGGTTATTTGCGAGTCGGCCGTAAATAAATTAAAAGACAGACAGTTAGGATTTGAATTTATTAAACATCATCATGGAGAAACGGTAGAAACAGGATTTGGCGATAAGGTAAGGATATTTAATGAAGAAGAATATCAGTCTTTTGTAAAAAAACACTACGCAAAAGATCGTTCCAAGCAGACTAAACTTTTACTGGAAGAAATACCCGATAAGATGATTGAACGGCAGATGAACGATACGCGCTATATCAGTAAGTTTATTTCTTCCGTTTTGTCGAATATTGTTCGTGAAGAGACGAATGATGATAGCGTTAATTCCAAAAATCTCCTGCTCGTAAATGGGAAGATTACTGCTGCTTTAAAGCAGGAATGGGGTTTGAACGATGTGTGGAACGATTTGATTATGCCACGTTTTGAACGAATGAATCAATTGACAGGCAGTTCTGCTTTCACAGCTTGGAACGAGCAATATCAGAAATTTCTACCAACCGTGCCGTTGGAGTTGTCAAAAGGATTTCAAAAGAAAAGGATCGACCATCGACACCACGCCTTGGATGCATTGATAATTGCTTGTACAACACGCAAGCATGTCCAGTATTTGAGTAACGAACATTCGCAATCAAAAAATGACGACGTTCGCTACGGGTTAAGACAAAATTTATGTGACAAAATCAAAGCAGACAAAAATGGCAATTACAGATGGCAGTTTCGCAAACCTTGTGATACCTTTACACAGGATGTACGGACTATACTGGAAAATATCATTATCAGTTTCAAACAGAATCTGCGAGTAATCAATAAATCGACCAACAAATACCAGGTTTACGAAAATGGGAAGAAAATCCTAAAATCGCAGGAAAAAGGTGATAACTGGGCTATTCGTAAACCGTTGCATAAAGATACCGTTTTTGCAAAAGTTGCGCTGCGAAAAGTAAAAACAGTTCGCTTAAGTGAAGCCTTGAAAGATTGGCAATCTATCGTTGATACGAAATTAGAGCAAAAGATTAAAACCATTATTGCCGGATACGGCGGTAACGCCGATTTGGAAAAACTCACCAAATATTTCAAGGGAAGAAAATATAAGTTTGACGGTGTTGATATTTCAAAAGTGCAGATTTACTATTTTGAAACCGAAAATGCCGCAACACGCAAATCATTGGATACATCTTTTACGGAGAAAGTTGTCAAAGAATCGGTTACTGATACAGGCATCCAAAAAATCCTTTTGAATCATCTGCAAGCTAAAGGCAATAAATCCGAATTGGCTTTTTCGCCCGAAGGAATAGAAGAAATGAATAAAAATATCCTTTGGTTGAATGACGGAAAACAGCATCAGCCTGTTTATAAAATGCGCGTGTATGAGCCTGTCGGCAATAAATTTCCGGTAGGACATGTTGGAAATAAACAGAAAAAATATGTAGAGGCAGCCAAAGGAACTAACCTGTTTTTTGCCGTTTATGCAGACGAAGACGGCAACCGGACATTTGAAACGATACCATTAAATGTAGTAATAGAACGCTTGAAACAGGGCTTGCGGGAAGTTCCCGAATTTGACGAGAAAGGACATTCCTTGCTGTTCCATTTGTCGCCCAATGATTTGGTATACGTGCCTGCAACGGAAGATATTGAAAGTAAAGTGCCTGTTAATATGGAGAATCTTCGTCCGGATAGGGTATATAAAATGGTGTCGTCTTCAGGAAATCAATGTTTTTTTGTCCCGAATAATGTTGCAAGTCCTATTATGCAGACGAAAGAATTGGGTGCAAATAATAAATCCGAAAAATCGTGGGATGGATTAATGATAAAACAGGTCGGAATAAAAATTAAAGTGAATAGAATGGGTATGTTGATAAGTTGTTGATAAGTATTATTAAATGCCATAAGCATTATGTATACTAACATGATAAGATGCTGATAATTAATATCTTCATTGCTTAACGTATATTAGTGTATAGTGATTAATTTATATCTTTATATAGTTAGTTTTAGCATTTGCAAGATGTAAAAATAATAAGGAAAATTGTTGGAAATAGAATAATGCTTATCTTTGTTGTCGGATACCAATTCCATTGTAAAAGACGGTAGAACCCAATTTCTATGAAAAAGTAATGGATGAAATATCAAAGTAATCAAAAGATTACGGCTAAAGCGTCCAACCCTTTAGTCTCGTGTAAGAAGAACCTTATGCGTTTGATTTTTTACATTTTGTTTAAATAACTCGACAAGTTTGTTTGGTTATAATTGCAAGATGTGCTGTAATTTCCTGAAGAAGAAGTTACAAAAAGGATTATTCCGTGGCTGAAGCCATAAAGCGGGGATTATTCCTCGCTTTTTTGAAAGAGATGTTAAATATAATATAATAAATTAAAAACAAAAAACAATGGAACAAAATCCGAAATCAGAAGGCAAGTGCCTTTTCTGTGGCAAAACATTTTTAAAGGCAGGTATTATCCGTCATTTGCAAAGCCACTTGAAACAAAAAACAAAAGAAAATGCGGCGGGGCAGTCGTATCTGGTAAAAGTGGAATCCGATCCGAAATGGGGTGCTTCACCTTATTTTCTTGCGCTTTGGATAGACAGTAAAGCAACACTGAAAAATATTGACCGGTTTCTTCGGGATATCTGGCTCGAATGTTGTGGACACATGAGCGCATTTACCAATCCGAAAAACCGTCGACAGAACGATAGTATGTGGAGTTTTTTTGATGCAGAAGAATTGTTGGCGAAAGGCAAACAGAAAGAATACGAAAAACTCATGGAAAACATAAAAGGCGAAGTGCCTATGAGCCGTAGTGTTGACAAGATTTTTCATAAAGGGTTAAAACTGGAATATGAATATGATTTCGGCAGTTCAACCGAACTTTTATTGACTATTATGGAAGAATATCCTGTCAAAGCCGATGGAAAAATCGTTTTACTCTCGCGTAATGAACCGCCGGAATGGTTGTGCGAAGTATGCCAAAAAGAGCCGGCTACACAGATCTGTACTGTTCATGATTGGGATGAAGACAGTCTGTTCTGCGATAAATGCGCCAAGAAACATGCAAAAGAATGTGAAGATTTCAGAGATTATGCCGCCATGCCGGTGGTTAATTCGCCGAGAATGGGTGTTTGCGCATACACAGGCGGATGTATTGATACGGAAAGAGATGGCGTTTTTGTGAAAAAGTCATGATCAAGCGAACGCTTTATTTTGGCAATTCCGCTTATCTAAGCATGAAGAATAAGCAGTTGATTATCAAACTCCCGGAAGTTGAAAAGAATGATTCTTTGCCTGAATCATTCAAAGAAAACAGCATTAAAACCATTCCTGTTGAAGACATTGGCGTTATCGTCTTGGATAACAGGCAAATTACCATTACCCATGGTTTGATGGAAACCTTGCTGGCAAACAATTGTGCCCTCATCACCTGCGATAGCAACCGGATGCCTGCCGGATTGCTCCTCCCGTTAAGCGGCAATACGCTTCAGAACGAACGTTTTACGGCACAGATTGAAGCGTCGCTTCCATTAAAAAAGCAATTGTGGCAACAAACCGTTATTGCGAAAATCGAAAATCAGGCAGCAGTATTGAAACAATGCCGTAACGCCGAAATGCGTAATATGCTGGCATGGGCAAGTCAAGTCAAAAGTGGCGATACCGATAATCTGGAGGGACGGGCAGCAGTGTATTATTGGAAGACTGTATTCCCTGATATTGAGAGCTTTACACGAAATAGCGAAGGCGTTCCACCAAATAATTTATTGAATTACGGTTATGCGATTTTGCGAGCAGTTGTGGCACGCTCTCTTGTGGCAAG
>JAITBC010000311.1 GCA_031283785.1 Tannerella sp.
TTATCAACAATATAAATTCCTCTCATATCCTTTTTTTTATCAAAGATACTAATTTTTATTGAATTTTCAAAATAATAATGAAAAAAAACCTAAAAATGTCCCAAAATTACGAATAATGGACACAAAACCAACAAAATATAAAAAACGCATAATTGAAATTTCTGACTACATCTTTGCCAATCCGATGGCAAACCGTAAGGATGTTTTGTCAAGGTTTGGCAAAAAGTGGCAAACCTCTACACGGACGCTTGATAGATTGTACAAAGAAGCCAAGAAACACTGCGAAACACGCCTGAAAAAGCAACAAAAAGCAAAAGATGATGTATTGGTCGAGGATGCGAAGGAGTTGATAAAAAAGGATATTTCGAGCCGTGACGAGGCGCTGATGAAAACGACCAGTATAATGCGTGGGGTAGCGAGGAAGATACCGGTAAAAATGGATGGGGACGGGAATGTGACGGAGTATAAAATAGAAATCCCGTCAAATCTTGACGTATTGAAAGCTGTTGATAGCCTGTGTAAGATGTGCGGCTGGTATGCGCCTACGAAGCAAGAGATAACCGGAAAGGACGGCGCCGCTATCGTTCCGAATCACAAGCACGTTGTAATATTTAAGGATTATAGCGCAAAAGAAAATGATAGATAATGTTTTAGATGTTGTTTCCGAATCAACCGGCATTTGCACGGATGATATTTTTTCAAAGTCGAAAAAAGTACCCGTTGTCTATGCACGGCATTTGTGCATGTATGCCCTTGCACGCACCAACCACCGGATAACGCACGATAAAATCGCTTCCATGTTTGGAATAAAGCGGCCGGCTGTGAGTAAAGCTATTAGCAGTATTGAGTTTGAGTTAAAGCATTACAAGCCCGTACAGATTAAGGTAAACAGGATAATGGATGGACTTCGGGGTTAATAAAATATATGAGCCCGTATTTCATACTGATAAGCGGATGATTGATGTATGGGGCGGTCGCGGTCGTGGCGGCTCCCACTTCATTACCGACTATGCGCTATTTCTAATCACACAGCCAAAATATTTTAGGGGTTACTTCGTCCGGCAGGTGTTTGCCGATATTCGTGACAGCCTGTTCCGGGACTTCAAAGACAGGATAGATGAAAATCCATCAGTAAATATTGATGATTTTCATATTGATAATGGCCAAATTCGTATCACATACATACCGACAGGGCACACCATAATCAGTAAGGGCGTGGCTAAGGACGGCAGCCGGACGGCGAAAATGAAGTCGCTTGCAGGCGCTACACATGTGTTCATGGAGGAAGCCGACGAGGTTGGTGAATCCGATTTTGACCAGCTCGACTTGTCATTGCGTACAATAAAGTCGGAAAAGATACAGATATTGCGGTGTTTTAACCCGCCAAGCAAGCGGCATTGGATTTGGCGTGATTATAACCTTTCGGATACCGAAATTATGATTGACGGAAAGGCATACATTTATTGTACTGCTGTTCCGAAAAGTGAAGCGAACATATTAGCCATTCATTCGACCTACCACAATAATATAAACAATCTACAACCATCTACTATTGAAAAGTTTGAAGCGTTCAAAGCGAGTAATCCTGAATATTATTACACGCAAGTGATGGGGTTGATAAGCGAGGGCGCTAAGGGCCGTATCTATTCGGGGTGGCTGCATATCTCCGATAAGGAATATAGCGAACTTGACTTGCCGAAAGTGTATTGCCTCGACTTTGGATACAGCGCAGACCCCTCAGCTATTCTTGAGGTGAAGTATGAGAAAGATTACAGGTACTTTAAGGAATTGCTGTATGAAAGCGGGTTGAATAATGTAGAGCTTGCAAAGCGTATGCGTGATTTGGGAATAACAAGCAAGGATATTGTTGTGGCCGACCCCGGCGCCGGCGGTGATTTACGTATTGCGGAATTACGGCGCGGCTTCCGCGGTATAAGTGGCTACGATGACTTGTATTTTAATATCCACCCCACCGCGAAGGGAAGCGGCTCAATAAACGTAGGCATAACGAAAGTAAAATCGTGCGTGAACTACATGACGGAAAGCAGCACGAACGGATGGAATGAATACGCAAACTATAAATGGGCGCTCGACGTCGAAAAGAACCCCACCGACAATCCGATAGATAAAGACAATCACCTCATGGACGGACGCAGGTACTTTGAACTCAACAAAGGGCGGCTATATTAAAGTTAGGAACACTTTAGGAACCTTTCTTTTAAACCCCGCATATACATTATACATTTGCATGTAATATATTTTACATGCGATTTCTTGGATTTAATATAACGCGGGAAAAGTACGACTTCATTCCGGTAAACAACAAAGGGGATGTGATAAGCTTCTCCGATTTTGGTTGTACGCCGGATTTTTCAAACATTACCACACATCATGGGCAAGCGCTTGCGTATAACATCGTGCAACCTGTGAAGACGGTTATCAACCGCCGCTCTGCTGCGTTCGGGAATGGCAAGCTGTGGATACTTGACAAAGAGGGGAATGAGGCGAACACTAAAGAGGCCGTCGATGCAAGAAACTTGTTGAAAAATCCGACCCCCATACAAACATGGTCGGATTTCTATTTACAGCAGAAAGTTTATAAGTATGTGTTTGGGCATTGTCCCATCTATCTATTACGCCCTTCCGGAATGAAAAAGGTTGTGGCTATTTATAATATATCTCCGCTCATCTTTTCAGTAGAATTTACCAGGAAATTATATCAACAAACCGACATTAAAGAAATTATAAAGTCGTATAAAATAGCATACAACGGGATGGTTTCAGAACTGTCTATTG
>JAITBC010000351.1 GCA_031283785.1 Tannerella sp.
TAAATTAGAAGCGGTTTTCAAACAAACGGTAGAGCTGTTGAGAAAGTTCAATTATACCCGCTATATCCCTTTGCTGTACTACAATGGTGTGTTGACTGAGTTTCAACGGCAACAGCAACGCAACCTGGGCGGATTTATGAAAGGATTGCTTGTGAAACGTTTGGAAAGCAGTTTTTATGCTTTCCAAAAGAGTATTGGGCGGTTTATCGACCTGCACGAGCGATTTTTGGACATGTTCAACAAGGGAACGGTTTATGTGAGCAAAAAAGTGAATGTCTTTGATTTATTGGACGCCGACGATATGGCAACACTTGAACAGTTAGTCGAGGACGACAAAGCCGACAAATACGAGGCTGTTAATTTCAGAGATGAATACAAAGATTTGTTGGAACAGGACATTCGGATACTGAAAAAAATCCGGGATATTTGGCAACCCATCAATGGAGATCCTAAAATAGACGCTTTAATTCATTATTTGAAAACAGATAAGAAAATAGCAGGACGCAAAGTCGTATTGTTTACCGAATCAAAAGAGACCGGCGACTATCTATTTGAAAATTTGTTTGACAAGTTCCGAAAGAAAGTAATGTTCTATTCAAGTCATGGCGGACGGTATGAGGATTTGAAAACCAAACACAATCATGCTTTTTCGCGGGATATGGTTACAAATAACTTTGACCCGAAAGCCGACAATCTGTCCAATGATATACAAATATTGATAACCACCGATGTGTTGGCGGAAGGCATCAACCTGCACCGATCCAATGTATTGATTAATTACGATTTGCCTTGGAATCCCACTCGTGTGTTACAGCGTGCCGGACGTGTAAATCGTTTAGGATCAGAATATACCAATATTCACATATTCAATTTTTTTCCTACAACTCAATCCGATATGCACCTTGGTTTGGAAGCGAATATCACGAACAAACTGCAAATGTTCCATTATATCATGGGTGAAGATGCCAAATATCTGTCGGACGGCGAAATCATCGGCAGTCAGGAATTATTTAATACTTTGAATAACAAAAAAATATATATGGGAGAAGAAGATGAGGAAAATTCGGAATTGAAATATCTGACCATAATGCGAGAAATCAGGGACACTAATCCGGCTTTGTTCGATAAAATCAAGAAACTGCCGAAGCAGGCACGTTCGGGTATGAAAAGCAAAAAAGAAGAAAATCAAATGATTACTTTTTTTCGTTTGGGAAATCTGAAAAAATTCTATCTTTATGAAGACCTACAATCACAGGAAATAAATTTCTTCGATGCGATGAAACTGATTGAATGTAGCCCCGATGCGGTGCGTTTGTCTGTGCCTGCGAATTATTTTAACATGCTGAATGTAAACAAGTCGAAGTTCCGCCAAGACACGACCGAAAACAGCGAAATGCCGGTGAAGAAAGGTGGCAAATCCAATGCCGATTTTATTGAAAAATTGCTGAAAGATCCGGTTTTCAAAAACTATAAGAAATTTACCGAATCGGACGAGGAATTTATCGCAAACATTCGCATGATGCTAATAAGTGGCGTTATCGCCAAAAAGACAACGCAATTTATCAAGAAGGAATTGGAAAAAGTAGCACTTGTCGAAAACAGGCTCGACCCAATGAAAATTCTTTATACACTGCGGACGTCTATCAAACCTGTGAATATGGAGCAGACAACATGGCGGGCGGCAAGTTATCTGAAAAGAGAAGTGATTTTATCGGAATATTTTTTGAAATAACGGGAATATGGACAAGAACAAGGCAATGGCAATAATAGAAGAAACATTTGATAACAAGTTCGATAAAGAATTGTTTGTTAAATTTATAAGGAATTTGCTAAACGATATTGATGCATCGGAAAACAAATATCGCGAGTATCGCGGAAACCTTATCAGGGAATCTTTTCGTACACATATTACACAATACACGCGCATCGGAAAATATACTGACCCTAACGGCATTGCATTAGACGTACTCGCCATAGAGGTACAAGACGACAGGAAATTGGATAAAGCCCGTACAAGCCTGCGAAACTTTGTCATCGACCACTTGCAAAAGTTTGAAAAAGACTATGCGTTGGCTGCTTTCTATTCTAAAACGGATGGCAAACGAAACTGGCGATTTTCATTTGTGAAACTCGAACACCACACAAGTGTAAGAAACGGTAAAATCAAACAGGAAAAAGAATTTACTCCTGCTCGTCGATATTCGTTTCTTGTTGGCGAAGACGAGAAGTCTCATACCGCTAAACGCCAACTATTGCCGTTATTACAGAATGTTTACAACAATCCGACTATTGAAGATATCGAAAAAGCATTCAGCATAGAGGTTGTTACAGATGAATTTTTTGGGCAGTATAAAGAATTGTATCTCCGCCTGTCAGAATATTTGGATGCTGACAATCAGGTGAAAAGTGTTTTAGAGACGGCAGGAACGGATATTCCGCGTTTTACGAAAAAACTGCTCGGTCAAATTGTATTCCTATATTTCCTGCAAAAGAAAGGCTGGATGGGTGTCCCACAAAACGATAAATGGGGCAATGGACAGAAAAACTTTTTGCAATCACTTTACAATAAAGCAGAAGCTGAAGGAAGTGACTTTTTCAATTCTTGTCTGCGTTATCTGTTTTACGAAGCATTGGCACGTCAGCACGGCGAAGACAATTATTATGCAAGGCTCGATTGCCGTATTCCTTTCCTCAACGGAGGGTTGTTTGAGGCGAACTACGACTGGGAAACAACAGAAATCAATCTGCCAAACAGATTGTTCCGCAACAACGAAACTGTTGGCAAAACAGGTGATGTCGGCACAGGCGTACTCGACGTTTTCGACCGCTACAACTTTACCATCCGTGAAGATGAGCCGCTCGAAAAGGAAGTTGCTATCGATCCTGAAATGCTCGGCAAAGTGTTTGAAAACATGTTGGAAATCACTGAACGTAAAAGTAAAGGCGCTTTTTATACTCCTCGCGAGATTGTTCATTATATGTGTCAGGAAAGCCTGATCCATTATCTCGAAACGGCATTGAATAATTCTGTTTCGCGAAATGAAATCGAAGATTTTGTCCGCAACAGTATTTTTTATATCGAACACGATGCGCGGGTAGCCGACCGCGGCAAAGAAACTGAAACTTACACTTACCGCCTGCCGGAAAGCATCCGCCGGAACGCCAACCTGATTGACCGTCTGCTGACCAACATAAAGATTTGCGACCCGGCAATCGGTTCGGGTGCTTTCCCTGTTGGGCTGCTAAACGAATTGGTTACTTTACAGCAGGCGCTTCGCAGCCATCTGTCGCAAAATTATCTATCCCAAAAACTGCAAACGATCGGACTTAGAGCCGAAGACTATCACAGAAATCCCGAAAAATATCTCTATCGCGTGAAACGTCACAATATTCAAGAATCCATTTATGGTGTGGACATTGATGCAAGTGCGATTGACATTGCTCGATTGCGCCTGTGGCTATCGCTCGTGGTAGACGAAGAAGATTTCGATAACATCGAGGCGTTGCCAAACCTCGATTACAAGATTGTTTGTGGTAATTCGCTGGTAGGATTTCCTGATAATTGGAACAGTCCAGCATTTGAAAGAATTGAAAACTTGAAAGACAGTTTCTTTACTGAAACAGAACCGGAAACAAAGAAAAAATATAAAAATGAAATTGATTTTGAAATTTCTGATAGGCTTTATACTTCTAAAAAGATATTCGGATATCAGGTTGATTTTGATTTCAAATTATTCTTTTCGGAGGTTTGGCACGAAAATGGCGGGTTTGATATTGTAATTGGCAACCCGCCGTATATTTCCACAAAAGGCACAAGTACGGAAGACAAACGAATTTTTGAGAAAATCTACAGTTTTGCGGATGACACCTATAATCATTTTTTTTTCAGAGGAATACCGCTTTTGTCAACAAATGGCAGTCTTACGTTTATTACGCCTAAAACATTCTGGACAACTCAAACAAAACGTAATTTGCGCAATCTGTTGCTTACAAAGCAAATACTTTACGTTTTTGATACCGCCAATCCATTTTCGGCGGCAATGGTAGATACTTGCATTACATCGATTTCGGCGCGAAAAACTGAAACAAATCAATTGAAATTTCTTGACGGAAGCAAAGACTTGATACACCCTGTATCTTATTCCATCAATCAATCTGTTTATCTGAACACCCAAAATTCAGTTATTTTCAAGCCCACAGACGAAAACTTGAAAATCTATCGCCTGTTTGGACAAAAGGTAAAAGACTTGTATAATCGGTGGTGGGATAAAATCAAGACAAGCCGTGATATTGAACTCAATAAGCATGAGTTGAAAGAATACCGCAAAAGTCTGAAGCCCGGCGATTTTACTCTACTTGGTTGTTTGACAGAAGGCGGTGTGGGACTGCAAACAGGGAACAATGGTAAATATATAGCAGTGCGCAAGACCACCAAGTGGGCTAAAAACATTTTGGAATCGCGCCCCAAGAAATTGTCGGAGGCAATCAAAGCAAAGAAAATTCCACTGCCCGAAATGGCAAATTTTGCCAATACTGCCGATTATCTTGCATCATTGACTGAAAAAGAGATTGCGGCACTGTTCGACAGTCTTAAAGAGAGGTACGGACGTGATATTTTCGGACAGGGCTATATTTATCGTCTAATTGATGACCGCGAAATAGCCAACGTGGACGAACTTACCGACGATGAAAAGAAAAACGGTATTTTGGAAACTAAACCTTGCTATGTACCTTATGATAAGGGAGATAAAGACGGAAACCGATGGTATCTCGAAACGCCTTTCGCTATTGAATGGTCGCAAAAAAACGTCGGGTTTCTTAAAGCAGACTCCAATGCAAGGTATCAGGGTTATATGTTCTATTTTAAGGAGGGGTTTTGTTGGTCTTTAATCAATGGAACGCGCAGCGAGAATGATTTAAAATTTAGATTATCAACAGCAGGCGTTTATGATGTTGGAGGCATGTCATTGCATAGTGTTATTGAAAATATTGTTTCTCAAAAATATATTGTTTGCATTGGAAATAGTAATATAATAAGTAGATATACGGAGTCTTTTATCAATTTTACCGTTAATTTTCAAATAAACGATGCAAGGCAACTTCCAATAATAATCCCCTCAAAAGAGCAATTATTAAAATTTGAAATATTATTTAATTCTGCTATTGAAATAAAAATGAAGCAATTTTCTAATCAAATTTCTATGAATGAAGCCGAAAGTCAACTTCGTGATATACAAGAGAAATTAGATAAAAAGGTTTATGAGTTATACTATTCCATATAATTTGTTCACTGCTATATCTAGTTCTTTTTGAATTTCTTCTAATAAAAGTTCTGCTTTTTGTTCAGTAATTAAATGTCTTGATTCATTTATCCTGATTTTTAACGTTTTCTCAAAAATAGATTTGAATAAGATCAATTGTTCATTTGTTGGGACAAGTATTGGTATCAATTTAGCATCACCTGTTGTACAATGTGAAGTTGCATTCACAAATGAATCTACATAATAGGCTACAAACCGTGAGTTTAGCATGCAAATCAAGTAATATTCAGGAACATGATCTGTTACAGAAAAAAAAGTCATACTTTCAGTACTATGGACTGTTTTTTGTTTTTGACGACATTTTATATGGGTTGTTAAAACATTTGACCAACAAAACCCCTCCTTAAAATAGAACTGTGGATTACGAACAACCGGCATACCTTCACCTTTTTTTCCTGAATTAGCTTTAAGAAACCCGACCTTAAATTGCGTCTTTTTACGTTTATAATCAAATAACACAAAAAAATAAAAGTATGATTTACGGATACATTCGAGTAAGTACAGACAGGCAGACGGTTGAAAATCAAAGATTTGAAATTAATGAATTTTGCAAGCGTAATAACATTACAGTCGCGAAATGGATTGAAGAAACCATTTCAGGCACAAAGGAGGTGGAAAAACGAAAATTGGGAGGACTATTGGAATCATTACAAAAAGAAGATATTCTAATATGCGCCGAACTCTCACGTTTAGGGCGTAACTTATTGATGATTATGTCAATACTCAATGTTTGTATGGAAAAAGAAGTGCAAGTTTGGACAATCAAAGACAATTACCGCTTGGGTAGCGATATTAGTTCAAAAGTGCTTGCTTTTGCATTTGCTTTAAGTGCTGAAATTGAACGTACTCTCATTTCACAACGGACGAAAGAGGCATTGGCAAGAATGAAATCGGAAGGTATTCATGTCGGAAGACCTCGCGGTGCACGAAATCTGCAAGTTAAACTGACCGGCAAAGAGCAGGAAATACACTGCTTATTAGAGCAAAATGTTCCCAAGGTTGATATTGCAAAAATGATGGGAGTCCATCGTTCAACTTTGCGAAGGTTTTTGATGGGAACATAAACGGTACTATCAAACTGCCTATAAAACAGGAATTGCAAACCGCATTTTTGTGTGCAAATTGTGTGCAAATAAAAAACAGAGAGGCTTACTTTCCATCGCAAACCTCTCTGTTTCACGTAGCGAGACGGGGCTATGATCCCCGGACCTCATGATTATGAATCATGCGCTCTAACCGGCTGAGCTATCTCGCCATCATAAAAGCGGGGCAAAGGTAGAATATTATTTCGTATTTGCAAAAGATTGCCGGCTATTTTTACTGCTATATCAAAAGCGCTTTCCTGAATCTGCACAGGAAATCTTCGGCTTCCTGACGTGACAGGCACAATGGCGGCAACAGACGGATTGTGTTTGTTCCGGCTACCCCGGTAAATACTTTTTCTTCGAATAACAATCTGGCGCGTGCTTCTTTTATCGATTCGTTAAATTCGATACCTATCATCAGGCCGCGTCCACGAACTTCCTTTATTCCGTCGCAGGGTATCGCTTTCAGTTCGCCAAGCAGATAATCGCCTGTGGTCCGGGCATTTTCCACAAGATTCTCTTTCTCCATGATATCCAATACGGAGATAGCGGCGGCACATGCCAGGTGATTACCGCCGAACGTTGTTCCCAGCATGCCGTAAACGGGCGTAAATGCCGGACTTATGAGCATTCCGCTCATTGGGAATCCGTTTGCTATACCTTTGGCTACGGTTATGATATCAGGACGTATACCGGCATACTGATGGGCAAAAAACTTTCCGCTTCGGCCATAACCGGATTGTATCTCATCAAAAATGAGGATTACTTCATATTTCGTACATAACTCGCGCAAATCCCGGAGAAAACCGTCGTCCGGCATCCGGATACCTCCTACTCCCTGTATTCCTTCAATGATGACAGATGAGACGTCGCCTTTTTTCAGCTCAGTTTCGACGGCGTCTGCGTCGTTCATCAAAACATAGGTGACCGGTAACATCTCGTTTACCGGAGCAATAATTTTAGGGTTATCCGTGACACGTACGGCAGCCGACGTACGACCGTGAAAAGAGTGACGGAATGATATGATGCGTTTTTTCCCGTTGTGGAACGATGCCAGCTTCATCGCATTTTCATTTGCTTCCGCCCCGCTGTTCACCAGAAAAAGCGAATAGTCATCATATCCGCAAGCCTTTCCTAATTTATCTGCCAGCGTTTGCTGCAGGCTGTTAATCACGGAATTGGAATAAAAACCAAGATTCTGCAACTGCTCCGTTATCGCTTTCACATAATCCGGATGACCGTGTCCGACGGAAATAACGGCATGCCCTCCGTACAGGTCAAGATACGCTATTCCATCCTTATCCCATACATGACATCCTTTTCCTTTTACAATCTCTATATTAAAAAGCGGGTATACGTTAAATAGTTTCATAATTACAGTTTATTTTTTTTAATTTAAAATGCGGACGGTTTAAGATGCAGTCCGACTGTTTCTTCGAGGTTGAACAGCAGGTTCATGTTATGGACGGCCTGCCCGCTGGCCCCTTTCAGCAAATTGTCAATAACGGATACGACAAGCAGTTTACCGTCAATTTTCTGCAGATAAAGCAAACATTTATTTGTATTGACAACCTGTTTCAAGTCCGGATTTTCGTCTACTACAAATGTAAATGAATGATCTTCATAGTATTCGCCGTAAATCCTCCTTATCTCATCCAGCCCTATTTTGCAATCCATATATACTGTCGCAAAAATACCGCGCGCGAAATCTCCGCGCACAGGGATGAAATTTATTGAGGCATTGAAACTTCTCTGCAATTGTGCAAGGCTCTGGCGGATCTCGGTCATATGCTGATGGGTAAATGGTTTATAGATCGATATATTATTATTCCTCCAGCTGAAATGCGAAGTTCCCGACGGTTTCACGCCGGCGCCCGTAGAACCCGTTATGGCATTCACATGAACCGTATTATTAATCATCAGATGCCTGGCGAGCGGCAATAAAGCGAGTTGTATACAGGTGGCGAAACATCCCGGGTTGGCTACATATTTCGATTTACAGATAGCACGCCTGTTCAGTTCCGGCAGTCCGTAAATAAACTCATGCGACGGTGAAACAATACGGTAATCCTCACTCAGATCGATGATTTTCAGATGTTCGGGAACAGGATGCGTCTCAAGGAATTTCCGTGTATCGCCGTGTGCGGTACAGAAAAAAAGCAAGTCAATCTCATTGAGCGGGATGTTGCTTGTGAACATCATATCCGTCTCGCCATACAAACCGCTATGCACGCCGTCAAGTCTATTCCCCGCATTGCTTGAGCTGTTTACAAATACGATTTCCACGTCGGGATGGTTTATCAGCAGGCGTATCAGTTCGCCGGCCGTATATCCCGCGCCTCCGATTATTCCGACTTTAATCATAATTCGTCTTCATGATTTGAATAATAAACACGTAACGGTGTCGACGTCACTTTGATAAATCCTTTAGCGTCGTCGGCAGTCCAGCCTTTCTGCGTTTCGCCGTATTCGCCGAATTTCGTTTTGACAAGGTCATCTTTCGATTCAACGCCTACGGTCGAGAACGACTGAGAGCGCAATTCGAGTATGGCCGTCCCGTTCACGTTACGCTGGCTCTTTGCCAGCATCGCTTCAATATCGCGCATAACAGGCTCCAGATATTGGCTCTCGTGAAGAAACATGCCGTACCAGTTCGCTACCTGGTCTTTCCAGTATTGTTGCCATTTACTCAACGTATATTTCTCCAGAAAACGGTGCGCTCCGATGATAAGCACAGGCGCTGCTGCTTCGAAGCCTACGCGCCCTTTAATTCCTACAATCGTATCGCCTACGTGCATGTCGCGGCCTATTCCATAAGCTGAGCCTATCGTCTCTACGGCCTGAACAGCTTTTACTTTATCCCTGTATACTTTGCCGTTGACGGCATGTATCTCTCCTTTTTTGAATTCTATACGCAACTGTTCGCTTCCTTTTTTCTCCACTTTTTTCAGATATGCACTCTCGGGAAGCCCCTGTGCCGAATCAAGGATTTCGCCGCCACAAATGGAAGTGCCCCAGATTCCTATATTATAAGAATATTTAAGTTTGGCAAAATCGGCCTTGAATCCGTGTCTGTTAAGATAATCAATCTCATACTGACGCGTAAGGGTCATATCGCGCGTAAGCGTGATTATTTCCATTTCCGGCGCCATGACAAGAAAGGTCATGTCGAAACGAACCTGGTCATTACCCGCACCGGTAGAACCATGCGCTATTGCATCGGCGCCAATCTCTTTGGCATAACGCGCAACAGCTATCCCCTGAAAAATCCGTTCGGACGAAACCGACACGGGATAAGTCCCGTTACGCAGGACATTCCCATAAATCATATATTTAAGGCTCTTTTCATAATATTCTTTCTTCACGTCGATCGTAACATATTCTTTAGCGCCAAGCTTATATGCGTTTTCTTCATTCGTTTTAAGTTGCCCTTCGTCGAATCCGCCGGTATTAGCGCAGGCGGCATAGATTTCATAACCTTTTTCTTTCGCCAGATACATGACCGTGAACGACGTATCAAGACCGCCGCTGAATGCTACGACAACTTTTCTCTTCCCGTTCTTACTGTTATTTTTCATATCAATTAATTATTATAAACTTCGTCTTCTCATGCCGGAGTTTTTTCCGCTTTTTTATTTGTCCTGCGCAGAACCTCCTTTTTCGTAAATGCGTTACATAATTTTTCGAGCAAAAGACAACGTTCGTCTTCCGGATCGAAAAGCATCGCCGTACAGATGCAATAGCGTCGTTGCGTACGTATAAGCACATCCTGATTCACACAGCCATTGCAACCGCGCCAGAACGACTCGTCGTCCGTAAGATCGGCAAATGTAACCGGGAAATAGCCCAGTTCGGTATTCATCTTCATCACCGCGCTGCCGGACGTCAGACTGAAAAGTTTCGCCTTCGGCCAACGCAGGCGCGCCAGTTGAAAAGCTGCGTGTTTTATCCGCCGGGCAAGCCCCTGATTACGGAATTTGTCGGCGACGATAAGTCCCGAAGTTGCAACATACTGTTTGTTACCCCACGATTCAATATAACTGAAACCGGCAAACTCATCGCCCGCAAGCGCTATTATGACCTTTCCTTCACGCATTTTCTGCGCAACATATTCGCGTGAACGTTTGGCAATTCCCGTTCCCCGCACTTTCGCTGCCGCTTCTATTGTTTCGAGTATCACATCAACATACTTCTCATGACTTTCGTCCGCTACCATGACATCTATACCAGAAACATTCATGTCTTTTTCTCTTTTCATCCAATTGCGTACCGTTTAAAGTACAATTATTTAATTATCTTTACAATATTATTAACCATTCCTTCTGCAAAAAAAACATTTCCCCTTTCCATATGTCCGGAGAAAACTCCCGCTTCCCGGATATCCACGGGCGTTCAGCAACTGCTGATAACATTTTTTTATCTTTCAGAAACCTCCAGCCTATTTTCAATCCGATAAAAACCGTTCCAAAGCATTCCGAACCTGCGTCCTCGTATATCTCTCGCACGGGATAATCAGAATCGTATCATCGCCGGCTATTGTTCCGAGAATCTCTTCCGGCGCATGCTTGTCAATTTCCGAAGCGATTCCCATCGCATAACCCGGAGGGGTTTTTATGACGGCAAGGTTACCGGAAAATTCTACGGTCGATTTTCCAAGCAAAACCGACGCCGGCCTTTCCGTCATAACTGTCGGCAAACGCTGCTTCTGCATCGCCATATCCGGGAGCACATACACATAACGGTCTTCACCGTCGTGTATCTTAACGATTTTCAGCCGTTTGATGTCACGCGAAAGAGTTGCTTGCGTCACTTCAAAACCTTTATCCGTCAACAGCTTCTGCAGGTCATCCTGATTCCGTACGATTTTCGTACATATAATATTTTCTATTACTGTTAAACGCTGCTTTTTTACATTCTTCATAATGAATAATTATTCAAAATCGCAGCAAAGATAATGGTTATTTCCGAATAAAAATGCACTCCCGCCTGTTGTTTTCAAAAAATATTTTACCCTTTGCAAAAAAATCACTACTTTTGAGCGCTTTATTGATCCGAAAAACGGGAACTGACCGGAGACACCGGAGTTAATCACAAATCTTCAATTTGAAGACGGTTATGGTTGGCACAGGGCTATTGACGATTTAATGAATGAATTAATATAGAATATTATGCACAATTGGTTTGAATGTAAAATTAATTACGAGAAAACGGCTGAAGACGGAATCCGGAAAAAAGTGACCGAACCATATCTGGTCGACGCCTTGTCGTTTACCGAAGCCGAAGCGCGTATCATTGAAGAAATGCGCCCGTATATCAGCGGCGAATTTACGGTTATGGATATCAAACGCGCCCGTTATTCCGAAACATTTCTGAATGACAGCGGAGACCTGTTTTACAAAGTTAAAATAAACATGATCACACTGGACGAAAAAAACGGCGTCGAGAAAAAAACGCCTGTCCAGATGTTAGTGCAGGCGTCAACTTTGCACGAAGCTATCACTGTCATCGACAACGGGATGAAGGGGACATTGGCCGACTATGTAATAGCCTCCGTTTCCGAAACTGCGCTGATAGACGTATTCCCTTTTGCAGTAGAAGTAAAAACCGTAAAAAGAACGGATGACGAACCGGCCGGTCCAGGCAAATAATATGGGAATAAAAGATAACATATCAAAAATCAAATCAACATTGCCTGAAGGAGTAACGCTAATTGCCGTTTCAAAATTTCACTCTGTAGAAACGGTGAAAGAAGCTTATGATGCCGGGCAACGCATCTTCGGAGAAAACCGCGTACGGGAACTCACTGCCAAACAAACGGCTTTACCCGAAGACATCGAATGGCATTTCATCGGCACATTGCAGACGAACAAAGTAAAACACATCGCGCCGTTTGTCACTATGATACACAGCGTTGATTCGTTGAAACTCATGCAGGAAATAAACCGCCAGGCGGAAAAATGCAACCGGATCATACGCGTACTTGTTGAAGTGCATATCGCCGGAGAAGACAGTAAGCACGGATTTTCCGTCGAAGAATGTAAATCCCTTTTCTCCGGCGATGTCCTTAAACAGTTTGCCAACATACAGGTTCGCGGTCTCATGGGAATGGCTACATTCACCGATAATAAGGAACAGATCAGGCGCGAGTTCGGAATACTGCGGAAGCTTTTCGACGAAATACGATCATCCATGATGCCGGATGCCGACCGCCGCCACCCCGTCTTCCGCGAACTGTCAATGGGCATGAGCGACGATTATCAGACCGCCATTGAGGAAGGAAGCACCATGGTACGTATCGGAACAGGCATCTTCGGCGCAAGGGGATATGATACTGCTGTGCACGGCACGAATTTGTAAAGTTTTTTACCGAAGCGCCTCGTCGCTCCGATACGATCTTTGCACTCAAAAAAAACAACTTTTGTTAAACGCAGAATTTACAGAAGAGTTGCGAGTGCTGCAAGGTAACAGCAACTTCCCTGAACGATAAAAATATGAATCCTTTATCCATTATAGAAAAATATTACGACACACGGTCAGCAGTTTATCGGATACTTATGCAACACAGCCGAAGTGTGGCCGATAAAGCGTTAGCTATCTCCGAAGCTCATCCGGAAAGAATGTGGGATATGAAGTTTATCGAAGAAGCGGCCATGCTTCACGATATAGGCATCATTTTCTGCCATGCTCCGGATATTGACTGTCACGGAACTTATGAATATATATGTCATGGATATCTCGGCGCCGACCTGCTCAGAAAAGAAGGTTATCCGCGTCATGCTCTTGTATGTGAGCGACATACGGGAACAGGTATCACGCTTAAGATGATTGAAGATAATAAATTGCCCTTGCCGCCGGACAGGGATTTTTTACCGGTCTCGCCCGAAGAACAGCTGATATGCTATGCGGATAAATTTTTCAGTAAGACAAAGCTTGACAAAGAAAAGAAGATCGGAAAAATCAGGGAATCGTTGGGCAAGTATGACGAAGATACGGTAAGACGCTTCGATGACTGGCATAAACTCTTTTTAGTATAATAATTAGTCATAACTCGTTTATTTATTATACTTTTGTGGCCAAAACGTTTGCAATGATAAGGTTTTGAAACGGATTTTATATTTTATACTGCTTCTTGTCGGCGCCGGATGTAAAGTAACGCAACAGCCGGCCATTCAGGCCGATTCGATATATGAGTCATCAATAACGATGAGTCGGGATGATGTTTTGCATACTCTGCCAAACAACCTTATTATGCCGGAAAAATCGACGCTTTCCGCCGATTCCGCAAATGTAACGGACAGTCATGTAATACATGGCAACACTGCCCCTTACGACAGTTTATTGAACGACAGCATCATCGTTCATCCCGACAGACAGGCGATTCCGGCAGGCGATACCATACAGGTGGCGGCGGATTCCGTACCTGAGAAAAAAAGACTGCTTGAAGCAACCGTAGATTTCCAGTCAAAGGACTCTATCGTCATGACAGCCGGAAATACCGTCTACATGTATGGCGACGGCGACGTAAAATACCAGAATACCGAGCTTAAAGCCGAATATATACAAATGAAAGTCGACAGCAACCTCCTCTATGCCACGCACAGCGTCGATTCGTCGGGAAATGAATTCGGATTCCCCGTATTTACAGAAGGAGAGCAGGAACTTGAGACACGGGAGATGAACTATAACTTCAAAACCGGAAAAGCATTCGTCAAATATCTTGTCACACAACAGGGCGAAGGTTTCGTTATCTCCGAACATGCAAAAAAAATGGAAGATAACGTGATAAACCTGGAGAACGGCAAATATACAACATGCGACCATGAACATCCGCACTTTTATATCAATCTGACAAAAGGTAAAGTCAGGACAGGCAAAGATATCGTAACCGGCCCGGCATACCTCGTTGTGGAAGACGTGCCTCTTTTTCCACTCGTGCTGCCGTTTGCGTTCTTCCCTTTCACCGATTCGTATTCGTCGGGGATATTAATGCCCACGTATGGCGACGAAATGTCAAGGGGATTTTACCTGCGTGATGGAGGATACTATCTTGCGCTAAGCGATTATTTTGACCTTGCCCTTATCGGAGAATTATATACGAAAGGGTCGTGGGGATTATCAGGGCAGACTTCTTATAAAAAACGATACAAATATTCGGGGAAATTCGATCTGGCATACAACGTAACAATAACCGGCGATAAGGGAATGGACGATTACAGCAAATCAAGCGCATTTAAAATAAGATGGACTCATTCGCAGGACCCGAAGGCGAATCCATACCGCACGTTCTCATCAAGCGTCGATTATTCGACAAACAATTTCGACCGGAAGAATCTGGCGTCAATGCACTCGCCTGCATCATCACAAAACAATAAAGGCTCCAGCGTAAGTCTCACACAACGATTCCCAAATAAACCGTTCAGCATCTCGGCCACGATGAATATCAACCAGCGCTCGCAGGATTCGTCGGTATCGGTCACACTGCCCGACCTTACGCTTAACCTCAGCCGCATCTATCCGCTAAAACGTAAAAATGCGATCGGCAAAGAACGCTGGTACGAAAAGATTTCCATGAATTATACCGGATATCTGCGGAATAATATCAACACAAAAGACAACCTGCTTTTCAAATCCAGCCTCGTCAAAGACTGGAAAAACGGTATGCAGCATACGATCCCGATCAGCGCCACATACACGGTGCTGGAGCATGTCAACATATCTCCAAGCATCAACTATTCGGAACGGTGGTACACAAACAAAATAAACCGGGAATACGATAAAGCCTCCGGAAGAATGATCCCTTCGGATACGGTATACGGATTCTACCGCCTGTACGAATACAGCGCCTCCGTCTCCGCCTCGACTACGCTGTACGGGGAATTTATACCGATAAAACCGCTGCAGAAATTTGTCAATAAAATACGCCACCGTATGGAACCGTCGGTCTCCTTCAGTACAAGACCCGACTTCGGCGACCCGAAATACGGATACTATAATTATTATACGGTCGGCGACTACACGGCCCCTTCCGTGCCGGGCGGCAAACCGGATGTCGTTTCCGGTTATTATTCACCCTTCGAAGGACAGCTTTTCGGCATACCGGGACGCGGCAAGAGCGGCAGCGTATCCTTATCACTGAGTAATAATATTGAAGCTAAAATACCGGATGAAAACGAGCCTTCGGGATTGAGGAAAATCAGCCTCGTCGACAATCTTTCGACAAGCATGAACTATAACCTCGCAGCAGATTCACTGCGGTGGAGCGACCTGAATACAAGCCTGCGCCTTAAACTGACAAAAAGCTACACCCTCAATCTTAACGCCGTATTCGATACGTATACTTATGCCGTTAACGAACGCGGACAACCTTATAAAGTAGACAAACCACGATGGAGCGTCGGCAAAGGTATCGGACGGCTACGGTCTACCGGGACAAGTTTCTCATATACATTTAATAACGAGACTTTTAAAAAATGGTTCGGAGGAGGAGACGACGGCGGTGAGAAAAAAAATAAAACCCCGGACGATGATATGATGGAGGAAACCGAAGAAGATGACCCGGACGACCCGTACGCCTCCGACGACGAGATGATGAGGGAAACGAAAAACCAAAGCCGGCTCAGCAGGAAGAAAAAAACAGAAGGCGAATATGATGAAGACGGATATTACAATGCAACCGTGCCGTGGAGCTTGTCGTTCAACTATAACCTGTCGTTTTCATATGCGGATTTCAACGTCGACAAACTCGAATACAACCGTAAACTAACACACTCCTTCAGCTTCAACGGAAACCTGCAGCCGACGAAAAACTGGCGCGTCACGTTCAGCGGCACTTACGACTTCGACAACAACAAAATCGTAGGCGTGAGGTGCAGCATATCACGAAGCATGCACTGTTTCCAGATGTCGGCAAGTATCATTCCGATGGGGCCGCTCAAATCCTACTCCTTTTCTATCTCGGCAAACTCGTCAATGCTGAAAGACCTGAAATACGACCAAAGCAGCTCACAGTACAACGGACAATCGTGGTATTAGGAAAAAATTAACAGCAAACGCGCGCATGACACGGAAATTATCATCTATATACACATATATGAAACGAACAGATACAATTAAAACAGGATTAGCCTCATACGGCATGTCGGGACAGGTGTTTCACGCCCCGTTTATCAGTACGCATCCGCAGTTTGAACTGACGGCAATCGTCGAACGCAGTAAAAATCTGTCCGTAAAACGGTATCCAGAAACATGCATTGTCCGCAGCATCGACGAACTGTTAACTGTCGACTGTATAGAACTGGTCGTGATAAACACCCCTGATGCCACACATTACGAATACACAAAAAAAGCGCTGGAGGCAGGGAAAAATGTGATCGTCGAAAAACCTTTCACGAAAACGACGGCAGAAGGCGATGAACTGATATCTCTGGCAAAAAATCGTGGCCTCATGCTGTGTGTATACCAAAATCGCCGGTGGGACGCCGACTTTCTTACGGTCAAAGAAATCATTGACAACAATAAATTAGGACGCATCGTAGAATTTGAATCAACATTCGCCCGATACCGCAACTACATACAGGCCGGTAACTGGAAAGAATACGACGGCGGTATGACCTTCAATCTCGGTTCGCACCTGATTGACCAGTGTCTCGACCTGTTCGGCATGCCCGAAGCCGTCTTTGCCGATATCGCCGTATTAAGAGACGGAGGAGCAGTCGACGACTATTTCGTGATACACCCGCTTCGTTGCCGGAAAGCTCCTGACGTTCGCATCACACTCAAAGCCGGATACCTGATGTGCGAACCTGCTCCGCGTTTCGTCGTACACGGCACGAACGGGTCCTATATAAAATACGGCGTCGACAAACAGGAAGGATTACTCAAAAACGGCGCCACCCCCGACACGCCCGACTGGGGCATGGAAACGGAAGATGAATGGGGTATCATCCATACCGGGACAGATGGCGGCATATCCTTCAAAGGAAGATATCCGAGCATGCGCGGCAATTATACGGAGTTTTACGAATCCGTATACCGGCATCTCCGCCACAATACCCCGCTCCCCACCGATGCCGTAAATATCCTGCCGGTAATAAAGATTATTGAAGCCGCAAAAGAAAGTAGCCTGATGGGAAAAGTCGTTTCGCTATTTTGAATACAACCTGTGGGAGCGGAGGGGTTACCGTTCTTTTTATTACCCTCTCTTCCCGCTGCGGAAAACATACCGGATACTAAACGCCAATCCTAAAAAAACCGCCGACAAGCAACATGTCGCGCATATTCGACACCACACACGCCCTGCTGCGATTGCCTCCCTACCCCACACATTGCAGCTCATCCGATTATAAAATGCTGTAAACAGGCCAGGTTCATTTTTTCAAATTCCGATTTGTGCGCTGCAAATTTTCGTTTTGCAAAGTTTCCGTTTCAACCGTATAATTTATGTTGTAATATCTGCCGACAGACGGATAGTACATCCGGATAGCAACTGATATATTGCTTATGTCTTGCAGATTTCTTGTCCGGGGAAGGGGGTGAATGATGGGATTCGAACCCACGACCCTCGGAACCACAATCCGATGCTCTAACCAGCTGAGCTACAATCACCATGTAAAAAATATATAAATGTAAATTTATGAAGTCCTCTTTCTGAAAAAAGACGTTGCAAAGATAGCGATTTTTTTTATTCCGCAAATGAGTGGCGAAAAATATTTCTATTTATAGATTTCTTTTCTCGCTGCAAGCAGCGTATTGCGCATTAATGAAACGATTGTCATCGGGCCTACGCCGCCGGGAACAGGCGTGATATAACTGCATTTAGGCGCTACTTCGTGGAATGCGACATCGCCCGTCAGTTTATAACCGCTTTTTGTGACGCTGCTTGGCAGTCGTGTCGTCCCGACATCAATTACGACGGCTCCGTCTTTTACCATATCGGCCTTCACAAATTCCGGCGTACCTAAAGCAACAATGATAATATCCGCTTTACGGCACATTTCTTTTAAGTTCTCGGAGCGGCTGTGGCATATTGTTACCGTGCAATCTCCGGGGTATGCCTTTTGCATCATGAGCATTGCGACCGGTTTGCCGACGATGTTGCTTCTTCCGAGTACTACGCAGTGTTTGCCTTTTGTCTCAATCTCATAATATTTTAACAGTTCGGCGATGCCTGCCGGTGTTGCCGATTTGAAACACGGCAGGCCGAGCGATAAGCGTCCGACGTTGATGGGATGAAATCCGTCAACATCTTTCCGGTGGTCGATCGCTTCGATTATTTTTTGCGACGAGATATGTTCCGGCAAAGGCAACTGGACGATAAAACCGTCGATATCATCGTTGTTATTGAGTTCCTCCACTTTGTCAAGAAGTTCTTTTTCCGTAACATCATTTTCGTATCGTATAAGGCTTGAATTGAAACCAAGTTCTTCGCATGTATGTACTTTATTTGCTACATACGTCTCGCTGCCGCCGTCATGCCCTACCAGTACTGCAGCAAGATGGGGGATTTTTCCTCCGCATTTTCTTATTTGTGCCACTTCTTCGGCAATCTCTTTTTTTATTTTTGCAGCTACAGCTTTGCCGTCTATGACTTTAAATGGTTGTTCTTCCATGACGATTATGGGTTAAATTAGTAATTATTTTTTAAACAAAGGCATTTGTTTATTTCCTTTCGATGTCGTTATCATACGCATCATCTTGCGTGTATCGTCAAACTGTTTGATGAGTTTATTCACATCCTGTACGCTTGTGCCGCTGCCTTTCGCTATCCGTTGGCGGCGTGAGCCGTTCAACATTGCGGGATTAATACGTTCGCCGGGGGTCATTGAACGGATGATTGCTTCAATACTTTTGAAAGCATTTTCGTCGACGTCGATGTTCTTCATCATTTTACTGACGCCCGGTATCATTGATGCAAGGTCTTTCAGGGTTCCCATTTTTTTGATTTGCTGAATCTGTCCCATGAAATCATTAAAATCGAACTGGTTCTTCGCCAATTTCCTTTGTATGCGTTTGGCTTCGTCCTCATCGAATTGTTCCTGTGCGCGTTCGACCAACGATACGATAT
>JAITBC010000364.1 GCA_031283785.1 Tannerella sp.
TTTTTCATAATAACGAAGTCCATTTTTTTGAATTTTGCTCGCGCCTTTTTTCCTTAAATAAAACGGCAGATTTTTTGTATCGCGTATAATCAGGACTGCGTGTAAAGACTGCGGGACTATTCGCCCATCTTTGAATACGCCGTAGCTCGTGGTCAGCCGGCAGGCCGTCCCGGTTATATACCATTACATAAGGGAGATAGCCAAGCCGGTATATCATATCTATTCGTTCTAAATCCTGTTCTATATTCGTATTATAATTGCACAAAATATAAATAGAACCGGTTTTCTTTGTTTTTTCCTTGAATAGTTTTAATTTTTGAGTTATTATATCTTTGTCGCCATAATTATCAAACGCAAAATGTATTGCTTTTATCTTTAGATTGGCCAACAGCGCGGTATTTTCGTCATTGAGCAGCCTAGCGTCCAACCCCTGCGTAAAATCTATGGCCGCCCCTGTTTTCCGCAAGTCGTCTAATAACCGGATATGCTCTTTGCAGGCCAATATATTGGGGTCAAGTAAAACAATTTCTTTTTGGCAGTTCCAAAACTCCGCGACATCGGCAACTTTTACCGATTTCCGCCCTTCTTTTTTTGTGACAATACAAAATCCACAATTTCTTGGACAGCCGCGTGTAAGAAATCCATAGGCCGTATCTTTTATGTCAAAAAGCGAATAGTCAGGCATAATATGTTCTATCTCGTCAGACAACGGTTCGCCGCCGTCAGGATAATAATAACCTGTTCCACTTTTTATTACCTCTTTCGCGTAAATCGGTTCGGCGTATTCCGGTGAAAACGTAAATATTTTGCTCATGTATACGCGGTCAGCTTCTTTGAGACTGTATTTATTAAATAATTTTACTTTATCTCCCTGTAATTTATGCCATGCCGACAGTTTCATCAACGGTAGATTGGGGAAATTACCAGAATTATCAACCGGAACTAAACCTATTTTCATAAACGCTCCGCTACCGCGCTTTCGCCATATTTCCTAATCGCCTTTTTTGTATCATTAAGGAGGGACGCCTTCTTTTCAAGCGATGCTCTAATCATATTCTCAAGCCCCGTCTTACACCAAAGATTATAATAGTTTACATGGTACTCTTGCCCTTTTCTATATATACGTCCCTCAGCTTGAATTTTTTGTTTATAATCAAATGTCTGGTCGGCGAATATGATATTATGGCAAAATTGTAAATTAAGACCGAAACTACCGCAACCATAAGTTATCCATAATGTATTGAATTCGCGGTTTCTAAAACGGTTAATTACGGCCTTTCGTTCATCATTATTTAATTCGCCCGTTATTTTATTATCGCCCTTTATATTGTCAAGAAACTTGCAATATACTATATACTGTCCGCCGTCCCGTGTTATCTCGTTTATTATATTGTATTTATCTTCAGACTTTGTATATATCTGCTGTAATCTGGTGAATATAGAAAAAGCGTTAAAATCGCCTTCACGGACTGATGACACGGCCTCATCTTTTATTTCATCATATTGTTCACAATTATTGTTGTCGTAATAATAATTATAATAATTTTTATTGACCGATATTTCTAAATCACTTGAATAAATATACGGCGATATAAGACTGATGAGATAGTCTACGTTGTGATACTTTTTTATAAAACCTTTTAACCTCCCCCTTATATAGTATTCGCAAAATGTGTTTTTATATTCCCGGTATGTCATGTTCAGTATTTTATGGCTTAAAAACTCCATCTGCGCCCATAAGTCAATATAATTTTTCGTAACAGGCGTTCCATTGAGTATAATCCTATATTCGCAGTGGTTTCCGATCTCAAGTATCCTGTGCGTTCTTATCGCGTTTTTGTTTTTTATTGTTAAGCTTTCATCTACGACGCAGAAAACCGTTTTATCTTTTATTGTTTGCAAGATATTATCGTAAATATTTTTACTTGCGCCGATACTCTCACAGCCGATAATTTTGATGGGGAAGGAACAGCCCCATTTGGAGTATTCCGCTTCTATTTCATTTTTTATTGAATACGGGCATACCCAAAGGCATAAGTCGAAATTTGCGCTCTCAATAAGTTCAAAGGCGGCAAGAGTTTTGCCGTCTCCCATATCCAAGAAAAGCGCCCCGGCTTTCAACCGGGACAGCTTTTCAACGGCTTCTTTTTGGCTACCGCATAAGGCTCGGATCAACGGTTGCATCTCCCTTGTCTTCGATAGGTTGTGGGATATGTTTTTCGTATGGGTCTTTTTCTTTTTTCTCTATGATGTTTTTGTCCATTACGTTAAACATATCTTCAAACTCTGCTACCGATATTTTACATTCTCCTAAAAGGTTTTTGTTTTTGCCGAACTTCTTCAGGTTGAACTGAAATTCATCGTTATAGCTTACACTAACCGCGTGTGAATGTTTACCATCGCGCACTAATTTTGACGGGTGCCAAAAAACCCAACCGTCAAAATTGCTTTTGTGAGGGCAGTTAAAAAGAATTGCCCTTTCCGTTTCCGTCTCGATATTTTGACGGTTTATTTGTATGTTTTTCCATTTATCCATTTTAGTTTCCCCT
>JAITBC010000377.1 GCA_031283785.1 Tannerella sp.
CGCTTCCAATTTTTTGAAATGGCAGGGCAACCGTCCCATAGAGGTAAGGGCCGAGCCTTTGATCGCGCCTTTTTCTTCCCTTATCGTCACCGTTACGTATTCGCCTACATAAAGATTGGCCGACAATTCTCCATTCTTTTCGGCAAATTTATGTTCCTTAATATCGACATCTCCTCCTTTGACGTCGATAACGACCGTATCATTCTTTTCCTTTATGTCAAGAATAAAACGCCGGTATTCAAGAGGCGCATCGGGAACGGTCACTTCCCATCGGCCTTTTACCTTGTTTTTGATCTCATTTGCGGCTTTTACGTCAACCGCCGACATACACAGCAGCAGGCACAAGCCTGCCAACATTACATCAATTGTCTTCATCTGATTAAATTGCATTAAAAAATTGGTAACTATTCGACTACAAAAGTAATTCGTTTTTTTGAAATTACCCTATTTTTTAACGCCAAACAGGAGTACGCGGGTAAACATATTACCGTCGGGAACATCAAGTAAAAAAATAAACATATTCTTTTTTTCAACAAATCATTTTCCCTTTTTTCATCATTTTTCAAAACAAAAATTCTATTTTTGTACGGATTTTACGGATTACTTGTAATTACTATTAAACATTCTATGAAAATTAACGTATTAAACACATTCTTCGTCATCTTTTCATTTGCATCATGCCAAACGCATACGGACAAAATCGACCGTGAAGCGCTCGTGAAACGCAACAACCCTTTCGTAACGCAATTCGACACGCTGGCTTCGCTGTCGGTGGATAACGGTCGTTTTGCCGTTACAGTGGATGCTGCCGGATTGCAAACGTTCCCCGAACTGTACGCCGCTGGAGTGCCGCTGGGTACGCAGTCGCACTGGGGATGGCACAGTTTTCCCAATACAAAAGAATACAAGTTTGACGAAACACTGGAAGAATACGACTTCGGACACGGACAGCCCGGATTGTACGCCATACAGCCGAAACCGCCGAAAGACTCTGTCGGGATGACGTTCTTCATGCGGAAAACGGAGGCGCCGTCGACTTCTCGCCATGCACCGACGCACGCGCACGCGAACTGGAACGACGCATCGTACTGTCGCAGTATTTAACGGCTATCCAGTGCGCTGCGCCCGAACCGCCTCAGGAAACAGGGCTGACCTGCAACAGCTGGTTCGGAAAGTTCCACTTAGAGATGCACTGGTGGCATCAAGCACATTTCGCATTGTGGAACAGAACGGAGATGTTGACACCCGGCATGGAATGGTACGGAAAAGTCGAACCCGTCGCCCGTGAAATTGCTGCGCGGCAACACTTCGAAGGCATCCGCTGGATGAAGATGACCGACCCGTCGGGACAGGAAGCGCCGTCGTCGGCAGGCTCGTTCCTCATCTGGCAGCAACCGCATTACATCTACATGGCGGAACTGATCTACCGTCAAGAGCCGACACGCAAAACGCTCGAACGCTACCCATATGATTGTGCTCGGCGCAGTAGGCATGATGTGCGCCGGATGGGACGGGAATGCCGTGCCGATACCCGGATTCCCAAAAAACGGCGCGTGGAACGTACGCTGGGAAAATCTGTCGCCCTTACCTTAATAATTTATCAACATAGACATATGACTATTACACAGCATCGCGATTTTATGGAAATTAAACAACAACCTTTTAACAATTTAAAGAAATTATGACCATGAACGTTAAAGAATCCATGTCGAGGCGTAACTTCCTCGCAACATCGGGAGCTGCCCTCGCGGGAAGCGCCCTTATTCGCCCGGCGTCCGAATTGGGTGCGACGCCGGTCGTTTCCTCTCCCCGACAGGCAGGGAGAAAGTTAAAACTTGCAATGGCAGGTACAGGCTCGCGCGGCACAAGCATGTGGGGACGCGGGCTGGCACAACGCTATCCGGCTACCATCAAATATGCGAATGGTGTGCAGGTATCCTATTCGTTAACGGCCTATTCTCCATACGAAGGTTACCGCATTGCCTTCAACGGCACAAAAGGACGTATTGATGCATGGATTCAGGAGTCAAGCCCTATCCAGGACAGGGATTTCGACGAAATCATCCTGTTTAAAAATTTCTCCCGGCGACAATATATTCAAATCCCGCACGGCGTTTCGGGGCATGGCTGTGGAGACAACCACATTCCCCTTTCCATTTCAAAATCATTTCAAAAAAACGCAACCAAATATTGTTTATTTCATAATGTAATACTGTAACCGGCGTTTGAAATATTTTTCGTAATAATTTTTGATTTTCCCGTGTTCGATTCAAACAAATTTCATATTTTTGCGTGCAAAAAGTAAATTCATGTTTGATATATTATACCAAAGTGATTTGAATATACAGTCGGTCGAGAAGACCTTCCCAAAGACGCTCCAACAGTTACAGTCCGGTGATTTTAAAAGCGCCGATGTTCGCAAGATGCAGGATACGGGATATTACCGTGCGCGGCTGGATATCCGAGACCGCCTGCTGTTTAGCTTTGTAACTTATGAAGGGAAGAAATATATCCTGCTGCTGGAAGTCATCAAAGACCATAATTATGCACGCAGCCGGTTTTTACGCGGGGCAGTCGTTGATGAAAGCCGGTTTATTCCGGTTGATTCTCCCGAAAAGGAAACGGAAAACATAGCGACCGCTCTGTCGTATCTGAACAAAGGCAGCAAAGTCATTCATACACTCAACAAATTCATATCATTCGACGATTTCCAGAAAGATATTTTCAAACTTCAGCCGCCACTGATTATCGTCGGGTCGGCAGGCAGCGGCAAGACTGCGCTCGTGCTGGAAAAACTCAAGAGCCTGCACGGAAACGTAGCATACGTATCACTGTCGAAGTATCTGGTCGATAACGCTTCGAGTATCTATTACGCTTCCGGCTACGACAATGAACATCAGGAAACCGAGTTTCTTTCGCTGAAAGATTATCTTTCGTTATGGCAGATACCCGAAGGAAGAGAAGTTGAGTTCAAACATTTCAACCGCTGGTTCAGTCGCTATACACAGTCGGTGAAAATCAACGAACCGTATCGCGTATTCGAGGAATTTAAGGGCGTAATTACAGGTTCGCCGGTACACACGGCATGGCTCTCGCAACAGGAATATCTGGAACTTGGCGTCAAACAGTCCATCTTTTCAACACAGGAGAGGGAACGGCTTTATCCCCTTTTTCTCAAATACATCGACTGGCTGAAGGAAGAAAACATGTATGACAGCAATGTTCTCTGTTACGAATATCTCGACAAAGTGCAGCCGTGTTACGATTACATCATGGTCGATGAAGTTCAGGACATCACCAATATACAGTTGAAATGCATTCTCTCGTCCCTGAAACAGAAACAGCATTTCGTTCTCACAGGCGACAGCAACCAGATTGTGCATCCTAATTTCTTTTCGTGGAGTAAAATCAAAACCTATTTCTACGAGACGGGCGACAGCAGGGACAATCAGATTAAAATCCTGCAAACCAATTACCGTAACAGTCTCCGCGTAGTGGAGCTCAGCAACAGCCTGCTGAAAATCAAAAACAGCCGTTTCGGCTCCATCGACCGCGAAAGCAACTATCTGGTAAATACCGTCAACAAAGAGGACGGCGAAGTATTGCTGTATCTGAACGACGAAAAAAAGAAAAAAGAGCTGAACCGCCGTACACAGGACAATGCCAAATATGCCGTTATTGTGCCCGGTCATGCTCAAAAAGCCGAAGCGGCGCAGTTCTTCAAAACGCCGCTGATATTCAGCGTTCAGGAAGCCAAAGGGCTGGAGTACGAAAACGTTATTCTGGTGGATTTCGTGTCCTGTCACGAAGCCGAATTTCGTGAAATCATCGCCGGAGTGACCGTCGGAGACCTTCAGCAGGAGGAACTGCGATACAACCGTGCGAGTGATAAAAACGACAAGGACGCCGAAATCTATAAATTCTACATCAACTCGTTTTATGTCGCCGTCACCCGGGCAATCGGAAACATTTACATTTTCGAGCGGCTTGCCGCACATCCGGCTCTGAAATTGCTGCAAATGCAGGAAACAAACGCTGAAATCAGCGTCAAGGAAACCAAATCGACACGTGAAGAATGGCTCAACGAAGCACGCCGTCTCGAAGAACAGGGGAAATACGAACAGGCCGAACAGATTCGTGCCAAATACCTTGGATACGAATATATTTCTCTCGAACAGTTGGAGACCGTCAAGGCGCTGGCGCTCGACCCCGCAAAAAAGGAAGCCGAAGTGAAAAAGGAACGCAAACAGCTGTTCCAGTATGCTATTCATCACCGTCAGTACGACTGGGTGGATGCGCTGGCAAAACTGCAGTTTCAGCGTGCTGTCCTTTACATGAAAGAACTGCGGGCCGAACGCCGCGAATACGAGAAACACCTGCGTCTGGGAAATAAATCCAAAGTGGAAGCCGTCATCCGGAAATATGGTGTTGATTTCACTTGCGATAAAGGCGTCGCGGGACTGATGATGGCGCTGCAATACGGACAAACGGAACTGGCTCTCGACTTGATTGGCAAAGGCGCATCGCTAATCCACGCCGACAATACATCCCGACAGGCAGTGGACTGTCTGCTTGCATCGTACATCAAAAACAAACGCTCAAATCAGAAGCAACTGCAGCTTGCCGACGAAAAAACGTTGATACGCTGTTGGCAGCGAGTGTGTCCGCCGGTTATCGAATATGAATCCGACAAACGCCGGTTTCGTGCCGGTTCTCACAGTATGTTATTCTTTCTTATCATGTTAATGCGCAATACTGCCGACAGCCAGCCCTCCAAAGCGAGATTTCGCTCTAAAACCGGTCCGGATGATGTCATTGGAGCATTCAACATGTCCGAACTCGAACAGTTTGCCGCCATGATACCCGATGAAATCCTTCCTCCATATCGCAAAAAACGGACATATATCAACAGTATCATGGCATTGCACGAAAGAAACAAACCCTCGCCATACTGCAAAGCCGCTTTTCTTCGCGTCGAACGGGGATGGTATATATTGAATCCATATTTGAACTTGAAAATTACGGATTGAAAAATTTACACCCCCTCCCCCCTCTGAAATCCGCCGGGGAAATTATCTCTTCATGCTAAGAAATGTAAAAACGATCAAAATCTGCCCGGTATTCCGTAATTTTTTTAGCGCGCTGAAGATGTAATAGATTGACATTTAGCATTTTGCGCTCCGGCGATTCATTTGTAGCGCATTTTTATTTTACCTGCACAATTCGTTATAGAGCCATTTTTCCCCGTAATTGAAATTTCCGCAAAATACGAAATTATTTTCGACAAAATTCAAAGTAAACTTTTATTCAACTTGTTTATCCCGAAGTAAACGCTTCAATTCTGCAATTTCTTTATCCTTCTCTTCGATCGTTTTCTCCTTTTCTTCGATTGTTTTATCCTTCTCTTCGATCGATTTATCCTTCTCTTCGATCGATTTATCCTTCTCTTCGATCGATTTATCCTTTTCTTCGATCGTTTTATCCTTTTCTTCGATCGTTTTATCCTTTTCTTCGATCGTTTTATCCTTTTCTTCGATCGCTTTTTCCTTTTCTTCGATCTCTTTCTCCTTTTCTTCGATTTTTTCCATGAATGTACCGTACTGAAGGTTATATACACGCAAGGCCTCCTCTTCGTTTTCTATCTGTTTGCGCTCTGCGGGGTCGGCGCCCATTCTGTACAGGGTGTCCGTGATGAGTGCCATTTCTTCATCATCAGGCTGATAGGGGTATTCCTTCATTGTCTTCCTTGCTCTCAATCCTTCTTGTACAAAATATCTCTGCTCGAAAATGCTAAGCAATTTATCCAGGTTTGTCGTGTAACGTACGTCCGTGATGCGGCCTGCCTGAATGACATAACTGTTATGTGTCAGATTTTCTATAAATCTCGACTTTGCATTGATCGGTTTTCTGTTTAACATGTCGGTATAGGTTCGTCCCACTTT
>JAITBC010000396.1 GCA_031283785.1 Tannerella sp.
ATGCAGCGGACGTCTACTATAGAATTCTTCTTTGCAGGATTATCGGGCACCTGCTCCGTCTGAAGGTACTCCAGACTTTCTATCTGCTGATCTGCCTTACAAGGCATCACTGCAGTGAGGAAACTTCGCAGCAGATTGGGATGTTCGCCGAATATCCGCTTGAATATCAAATCGTTTTTGGGGTCTAAATATCTTGCCATGATTATCACGTTTATATTGATGCTACAAAAATAAACGAAAAGCGTGAGTTTTCCAAATGTACGAAATGAAAAATTACACTGTTGCGATTTTTGAAAAACAGGGTCAGATCGGAATCCGGGTACAAAGTTATTATTTTGTCAAATGAGTATTTTAACATTATACTGTATAATTATCCGGAATATTATCCGTAACTTTGCATTAAAAATAAATGAAGAAAAAGAACTGATATGAAATGCAATTTTTCTGTTTTGATCCCCTTGTTTGTGTCTATTTTTGCGACTGATTGCAAGAACGGGACGCCATTACCTGCGGCTGCGGCTGATTTCCGGACAGTTTGCAATCCTGTGGATTTAAGTTACCGGTTTTGTCTGGGAAATCCCTCGAGGAGAGAGGCCGCCGACCCTTCGGTTGTCCTGTTCAAAGGTGAATATTATTTATTTTTATCCAAATCCGGAGGATATTTTCATTCTACAGATTTGATTACCTGGGATTTAATCACTCCGGATATTCTCCCGCTTGAAAATTATGCGCCGACGGCGGTGGCGGTCGATGACGAGATTTATTTTCTCACTTCGGGAAGTAACCGGATTTTCAGTACCAAAGATCCCAAATCAGGAAAATGGGAGGTGGCGAAAGATGGATTTCAAATGGTCGAAACCGACCCGATGCTTTTTTTGGATGACGACGGACGTTTGTATTATTATGGAGGATGCAGCAATAAAAATCCGATTTTGGGCGTCGAAATCGACCGTAAAACATTGGACATCATCGGCGAACCGGTGAAATTAATCGGTGGCAACCGTGAAAAATACGGCTGGGAAGTGCGCGGCGACTATAGCGACAGGCACGAAGAAGCGCCTTGGATCGAAGGAGCCTGGATGAATAAATACAACGGGAAATATTATCTGCAATATGCGTCGCCGGGCACGGAATTTAAAGGTTATAACGATGCTGTGTACGTTGCCGATAAACCGCTTGGACCTTTCACGATTGCCGATCATAACCCATTTGCATACAAACCCGAAGGGTTCGCTACCGGCGCGGGACATGGAAGCGTTTTCACGGATATATACGGAAACTATTGGCATTTTGGGACGGCGACAATCTCGGTACGCGAAGGTTTCGAGAGGCGATTGTCGTTGTTCCCGACATTTTTCGACAGTGACGGAGAAATGTACGCTTATACCGGATTCGGCGATTATCCGATGATTATGCCGGATAAAAAAATCACCGCCCCCGAAGACCTCTTCCCTTCATGGATGTTATTGTCGTATAATAAAAAAGTTGATGCGTCTTCAACGTTGAACGGTTTCCCCGCACAAAATGCGGTGGACGAGAACATCCGTACGTGGTGGAGCGCTTCGACCGGCAATAAAGGAGAATATTTCTCGGTAGATTTGGGCGATATTGCCGACATATATGCGATACAGGTCAATTTTGCCGACCAGGATGCCGAGCTGATCGGACGAAACGACGAAATTTATTATCAATACATTATCGAACAATCGGCGGATGGTAAAAAATGGGAGGTATTGGCCGATAAATCCGTTAACAAAGAAGATGTTCCTCACGGATATATTCAATTGACACAGCCTGTTCAGTCGCGATATATCCGTATAATGAACGTAAAAGTTCCGTCGGGGAAATTTTCGCTTTCGGGTTTGCGCGTTTTCGGAAAAGGCCATAAAGCAGCCCCAAAAGCCGTCTCGTCGCTTACCGCAGAAAGAATGAACGACCGCAGAACCGTGAAGCTGAACTGGGAAGAAATCCCTGAAGCGACGGGATACAATGTCCGTTTCGGCACTCAAAAAGACAAATTGTATCACAACTATTTGGTTTACGGGAAAAATAGCGTGACAATAAATGTGCTGAATGTAGAACAAACGCATTTTTACACCATCGATTCGTTTAACGAAAACGGCGTTACACGAAGCGAAGTGCGGATTGCGGATTGAAAATGAGCCTTGATGACAGGCTAAACCCATGTTATCGATGTTTTGCCGGCCAAACAAAAATATTGCACTGCACATTCAATTTGAAAGAAGATTAATGTAAGCGGCCTGTTATTGAAAAGATGCTTTGTCATGATTAACTCGCAAAAGGATTTTATCGATCAACTTAAAGATGGAAATGAAAAAAGTCCGGCGGGCGCTTTATGACAAATATTACGTTATGATGTGTAAATCAATATGTACCGGATATTTTCATGTCAGAATCGTTTGTGAATGACGTTATTTTCCATTTGTGGGAACAGCGTGCGCCGATAAATATTCATACTTCGTTGAAAGAGTATCTTGTGAAGTCTGTTATTAATATGTGTATCCGGCATATAGGGAAGGAGAAAAAGATGCAGAGCATAGATGACGATACGTCGATTAGAATGTCGCGAAGTGTTCCGTATGGAAGAACTGTCGTATCCCGAAATAGCAGGCAGGTTAAATATATCCGTACACTACTGAGCGACTAAAAATTCAGCGAATAAAAAGGGCGATCCTTGCCTGTCGCCCTGAAAGTTGTAATTTTGTTGTTACCATACAATAAAAATTACAATTAATGGGCAAAGACAGTCAAAAACCATTGTCAAACATTTAAACATATTGAAGATGAATAAAAACTCATTATTTCTTGCCGTCATGACCGGTAGTATTCCGTTCTTCTCCGCATGCAACAGGGAAGCAGACCGGAAACCGCTTAACATTATACACATCATGAGCGACGATCATTCGTTCCAGACGATTGGCGCTTACGGGCATCCGCTGTCGAAGTTAGCCCCGACGCCGAACATTGACCGTCTGGCGGCGGAAGGTGTCCTGTTCCGCCGGGCGTTTGTGGAAAATTCACTGTCAACCCCCAGCCGCGCCTGCCTGATGACAGGACTGTACAGCCATCAAAACGGGCAGCGACAGCTGGGTAAAGGTATTGATACGACGAAAACTTTTATATCCGAATTGCTGCAGGCGCAGGGATACCGGACCGCCGTCGTCGGCAAATGGCACATGCAATGCGAACCGAAAGGATTTGATTATTACCATATAGTGAACGGACAGGGCGATTATTACAATCCTGCATTTAAGTCGAAAACGTCAAACGGCAAATACGTTCGTGAAGAAGGATATGCGACGCAACTGATTACCGACCATGCGATTGAGTTCCTCGAAAACCGCGACACGAACAAACCCTTCGCTCTGTTCGTACATCACAAGGCGCCGCACCGCAACTGGATGCCCGAAGGTAAATATCTGGATTTATACGAAGAAACGGAATTTCCGTATCCCGAAACGTTTTATGACGATTACAGCTCCCGTTGCGACGCTGCCGCTTCGCAGGAAATGACGATTGCAAAAGATATGACGATGATCACCGACCTGAAAGTAGCCGAATGGGAAGCCGGAATCTCGGAAATTAACTGGGACGACAGCGTTGCCGTGTGGACGGAAAGCGGGCTGAAAGACGGACGGATAAGGGAGAGAATCGCGCGGCAACTGACGCCCGAACAGCGCGAATCACGGGAGTGGGAACAGGCGCTCGACCGTTTGACGCCCGAACAGCGCAAGGCGTGGGACGACGGGTATTCGGAAAAAAACAAAGCGTTCATTGCTCAAAACCTGAAAGGCGAGGATCTGGTAAAATGGAAATATCAGCGATATATCAAAGATTACCTGCGTTGTATCCGAACGGTCGACGACGAAGTAGGACGTTTGATGAAATATCTGGAAGAACATGATTTACTCGAAAACACGGTCATTGTTTATACGTCCGACCAGGGATTCTATATGGGCGAACACGGCTGGTTCGACAAGCGGTTCATGTATGAGGAATCGCTCCGTACACCGCTTATCGTCAGGTATCCGGGCGATAATGCCGCGCGGGGAATAACAAGCGATGCGCTGGTACAGAATATTGATTATGCCGCGACGTACCTTGACGTCGCAGGGACAGGAAAAACAGCCGGGATGATCGGTCTGTCACTGCTCCCGCTGCTCGACGACGGCCTGGCACCGGACGACTGGCGCGAGGACTTGTATTATCATTATTACGACTATCCTGCCGTGCATCAGGTAAGGCGACACGACGGCGTTCGCAATGACCGTTACAAATTGATTCATTTTTATGGCAAAGGCGAGGGCAAAGACGCAGGAAACGACATCGACTGCAATGAATTGTATGATTTACAAAATGACCCGAACGAGCTGAATAATGTATATGGACATGCTGATTATAAGGATGTGCGGGAACATTTGCAAAAACGGCTGGACAAATACAGGGCAGACCTTAAAGTGGATGAATATTGAGAATTTTTACAATTAAACAATAACTTTCTATTATATTTGTGCTCAATAGGATTTTATTTCTTAACTATATCATAATTTAAAAACAGTGTATTCATGAAAAAGTTACTCGGGACAATCGGAACTTCGTTATTAGGTATGACTGCTGCTGCGCAGGCAGTCGACAGGCCGAATATCATCATTATCCTGACCGACGACATGGGCTTCGGCGATGTGGGCGTTTATAGCGGCAAATTTGTTCCCACGCCCAATATCGACAGAATGGCGGGTGAAGGGATAAAGTTTACGCAATATTACAGCGCCGCTCCTATCAGTTCGGCGTCGAGAGCTGGCCTGCTGACCGGTATTCATCCGGCAAACCTGCATATTACGAGCTATCTTCAGACGCGCGAAGGCAACAGAAAAGCCGAAATGGCCGATTTCCTCGACCCCGACACGCCGACGCTGCCGCGTACGCTGCAAACTGCCGGTTACAAAACGGGGCATTTCGGCAAATGGCATCTTGGCGGCGGACGCGACGTAAAAAATGCCCCTTCCATCACTAACTACGGTTACGACGAGTATGTCAGCACTTACGAAAGCCCCGATCCCGACCCGCTCATCACGGCGACCGACTGGATATGGTCGGACAAAGACAGTATCAAGCGCTGGGACAGAACAGCCTATTTTGTGGACAAAACGCTTGATTTCCTGAAAAGAAACAGCGGACAGCCCTGTTTCGTCAATCTGTGGCCCGACGACATGCATACGCCATGGGTGGGTAATATGGAAGAGCAGAAACTGTTTCCCGACGGCGAGAGCAGCGAAAAGAATTTCCGTACCGTCCTGATTGAATATGACCGGCAAATCGGACGGCTGCTGGCAGGATTGAAAGAACTGGATATCGACAAAAATACCATCGTTATCTTCACAAGCGACAACGGTCCAGCGCCGAGTTTCCGTGGCAGTCGCGCCGGGAACTACCGCGGCTGCAAGGCTTCGCTTTATGAAGGAGGTACGCGCATGCCGTTCATCGTCTGGAGTCCCGACCATTTGATCCCACGCGGCAAAATCGATAACACGTCCGTGGTCAGCGCTCTTGATTTGTTTGTCAGTTTGTGCAGTATGACGAATGTGGGGTTACCCGGTAATTATAAAAGCGGGGGCACGGATATGAGCCGCGCCCTCGTCGGAGAACCTCAACAGCGCGATAAAGCGATTTTCTGGGAATACAGACGGAACGACAGTAAAGCCTTTCCTCAACCGGCAGATAAAGATGTAAGCCCGAATTTGGCCGTGCGCGAAGGCGACTGGAAACTGTTGATAAATGCCGACGGCGCCGACATGATGTTATACAATCTTCACGAAGACCAGCGGGAGACGACGAATCTCAGCGAAAAATATCCCGGCAAAGCTGCCGGACTCAAAGAAAAACTCCTTGAATGGAGACGTTCATTTCCTGAATTAGAAAATCATGAATAGTATCGTAAAAATAGCTCCCTTAGGAATATTCGCCGCATTTGCGCATGATGCGCAGGCGCAACGGCAGGGCGTTCGACCTAATATTGTAATCATCATGGCCGACGATTTGGGCTGGGCGAATGTGGGATATCACGGAAGCGCCATCAAAACGCCCAATCTTGACCTGCTTGCAAAAGAAGGAATAGAACTCAATCGTTTTTATACTGCTCCTATCAGTTCGCCGGCAAGGGCGGGATTATTGACGGGACGTTATCCAAGCCGTTTCGGCATCAGGGAAAACGTAATACCTCCCTGGCGAGATTTCGGAATTGACCCCGACGAAGAAACGTTGCCAGAAATGCTGGAAAAAGCAGGTTATACGAATCGGGCGCTCACAGGAAAATGGCATCTGGGACACTCGCGGAAAATTTATTACCCGCTGTCAAACGGTTATACCCATTTCTACGGTCATTTGAACGGAGCGATAGATTATTTTACACACTATCGCGAAGGACAGCTTGACTGGCATAATGACTGGGAATCGTCATACGACGAAGGTTATTCTACCGACCTTATCGCCGGCGAAGCCGTGAAGTGTATCAACAAATATGCCGGCGAAGGTCCTTTTTTCCTGCATGTCGCTTTTAACGCGCCCCATGAACCGTTACAGGCAAAGCCGGAAGATATAGCGCTTTATACAGAGGATATCGACCTGTTGAAGGGAAAAAAACGTAAGGAAACGCTCTATTCGGCGATGGTAACCTGTATGGACAGGGGAATCGGGGAAATACTCGACGCCCTCAAAAAAAACAACTCCTATGAAAACACGCTGGTAATATTTTTCAGCGACAACGGAGCGCCAGAGAATAGCGGTGGGAGCAATCTTCCGCTTCGAGGTGATAAACATCAGGAATGGGACGGAGGACTGCGTACCACTGCATTAATTTCTTATCCTGCCTTGTTTAAAGGAGGACGCCGGATCGAACAGGTTATCGGCGTTGTAGATATTATGCCTACCGTTCAGGGGCTTCTGGGTATCGACGGAATGGACGGCAGACCTTTCGACGGTATTGACGTTTCGGATATTTTTTATGGCAAAAAAGGAACTGTCGAGAGGGATTTATATCTGGGATGCGGAGCCGTTGTCAATAATAAATTCAAATTGATTCTGCCGGGTAAAAACGGCGCAATGAAACTGGAGGATGATTTCCTGTCCTGCTATCCGGATAATCCGTATGAGGAGGTCAATGTTTCGGATCGTTACAAACAGGAAGCATCCCGCATGCGAACCGTAGCCGAACATTTTGACGCCATACAGCCGGCCGTCAAACTGCCGCCTTTCGGAGAAGGACGGGAAACTTTTACGGCGCCTTTCGAGTGGAAAGTTATAAAATAATAATTATGAATATATCCGATAAAACATTATTATTACCCTCACTGACAATGAGTTTGGTTTTCGGGTTGCAACAGGCAGGCGCACAGACGAAACAGCCGAATATTGTGTTTTTTATCGCCGACGATTGCCGTCGGCAGGATTTGGGCTGTTACGGAAGCGTCGATGCCGTCACGCCGAATATCGACCGGCTGGCTTCGCAGGGGCTGAAATTCAATAATTTTTTCCAGGCTACGGCAATGAGTTCGCCTACACGCCAGCGCCCGAAAGAAGAATTGTACGACGTTCAAAACGACCCCTTCCAAATGAACAACCTGGCCGGGAATCCTCAACATGCAAAAACGCGTGCATCGCTACGGGACAAATTATACCAATTGATGGAACAGCAGGGCGACAAAGGCCAACAGACCGAAATGGAAGCCCTCGAACATCCGGCAAGCGCTTTGGCGTACGAGTACGGCAGCGCCGATACGCGGAATCCCGGCACGCGTATCCCCGACTGCGTGGAGCCTGCAATAGACTGCTGGCTTCGCGACACATGGGTAACCGCAGGTCCTGACGGATATTTCTATATGACAGGCACCATCGCACGCAAAACGACAGGCGCACCGCATTGCTGGGACTGGAACAGCGGAATCCCCTTATGGCGCTCATCCGACCTTAAATCGTGGGACGACATGGGGCTGATATGGACGTTCGATAAAGACGGTACGTGGCAGCAAAAACCTTTTATTGAGAAAGAAGAAAACATGCCCAGACTTTCGGTGAACGGCGATACGCTGGACAATAACTTCAGAGCGTTATGGGCGCCTGAAATACATTACATAAAAAGCCTTAAAAACTGGTTCATCGTAGCATGCGTAAATAATTCCGCCGTCGGGAAAGGCTCTTTCATCCTTAAAAGCGTTACCGGGAAACCCGAAGGTCCTTACGTCAATATCGAAGGCAACAGGGATAAACCCATCTTCCCGAGGATAGACGGCAGCCTGTTTGAAGATACGGACGGCACGGTTTATTTTATAGGACATAACCACCATATCGCCCGTATGAAACCCGACATGAGCGGTTTTGCCGAAGAATTACGCGAATTGCAGGAAACAAAATATCCCGTCGAACCGTATATCGAAGGCGCTTCCATAATAAAACACGACGGCAAATATTTCCTGTTACAGGCAATCTGGTCAAACCGTATGCCCGACGGCAGCGAAACATATTCCGTGAAACGTAACAACGAGACATGCCACAGCTACGACTGTGTCATTGCTGCGGCCGACAATATCTGCGGACCTTACGGCAAACGCGAAAACGTCCTCACGGGTGGCGGACATAATATTTTGTTTCAGGACAAAAACGGAACGTGGCGGGCTACCGTTTTCTATAATCCGAGAGGCAGCCAGGCGAAAGAGTTCAAGCAAACATGCCGCCCTGCATTAGTCCCCATGAAATACGAAAACGGACGATTCCTGCCGGATATGGAAGGATGCGCCGAATATAGTTCTCAACGATAAAATAGTGTGTTTATGAAAAAATTATTCGGAACGATCGGAACTTCATTATTAGGCATAACCGCTGTAGCGCAGACTGCCGGCAGGCCTAATATTATCGTTATCCTTGCCGATGACATGGGATATTCGGATGTCGGATGCTATGGCGGCGAAATAGAAACGCCGAATATTAATCGTCTTGCACAGAACGGATTACGCTATCGTCAGTTTTATAATTGCGCCCGTAGTTGTCCGACGCGGGCTTCTCTGTTGACGGGATTGTATCCGCATCAGGCAGGTATGGGATGGATGGCGGCGACCGACTTGCAAACACCTGCTTACCAGGGGTATCTCAATAACCAATGCGTAACAATCGCCGAAGTATTGCAGTCGGCCGGATACGGCACATATATGGCCGGGAAATGGCATGTATGCAGCGACCGTCAGAACAAAGGCCTTGTAAAAGACAACTGGCCGTTGCAACGTGGGTTTGACCGGTATTTTGGAATCGTCGAAGGCGCCTCTAATTATTACAATGTGAAATATACGAATGATAATGATCAGGCTATATCGCCGGACGACGGCTCTTTCTATTTCACTCATGCCCTCAGCGACAGTGCATCTACGTTTATCGCGCGTCACGATTTTGCGGCAACCCCTCTTTTCCTGTATCTTGCCTATACATCGCCCCACTGGCCGTTGCACGCCCTGCAAGAAGATATCGACAAATACGCCGAACGTTATAAAGCCGGCTGGGATCGTTTGCGCCGGGAAAGGTTCGAGCGGCAGAAAGAAATGGGCTTGTTTCGTAAAAACGCCGTACTTTCGCCCCGCGACGAAGCCGTCGCCGCATGGGACGATTTGCCGGAACAGGAACAAAATGAATTTGTCCAACGCATGGCTATATATGCCGCCCAAATTGATGCGATGGATCAGGGAATAGGACGTGTTATCGAATCTTTGGAAAAGAAAGGACAATTAGATAATACGGTAATATTTTTCCTCTCCGACAACGGCGCTTGCGCCGAATTTGTCAGCGGCGGAAAAAGTAAATCTGTAAACGGTAAAGCCGATACGCACGAAAGTTACCGCATTAACTGGGCAAATCTCAGCAGTACGCCTTTCAGGGAATATAAACATTTTACGAATGAAGGAGGCATCGCCACTCCCCTTATCATACATTATCCCAACGGTATCAGTCGCAAACTTAACAGTACGTTTGTAAACGATTACGGTCATTTGATTGACCTTATGGCGACTTGTGCGGACTTGGGACAGGCGCAGTATCCGGAGACATTTGGGGGTAATGCCGTCATACCCATGCAGGGCGTAAGTCTTGCGCCGAACTTTTCGGGTAAACGTTTAAAAAGGCCGTCGCCCATCTTCTGGGAACATGAGGCGAATATAGCCATGCGCGACGGCAAGTGGAAAATTGTCGCCAAAACAAAAGAAGGGACGCCGTTCGACAAATCATCCGCCAAATTGTATGATATGGAAGCCGACCCGACAGAGATGAACGACCTGTCGGAACGCTATCCCGAACGTAAGGCAGACATGTTTGCCGTATGGAACGCCTGGGCTGAAGATGTTGGCGTTTTCCCAATGGACACGAGGGGATACGGACAGCGGCAAAACGCGTACCGGCGCGTTATTAACGGTGAATTTGACGATAATTTCGGAGATTGGAATCTTATATCCCGCGAAGATGCAAAAATAAACTTCTCCATAGATACCGAAAACACAATATCCGGTAATAAAACGGCAAAAATCGAAATTATTAATAAAGGGCAACAACCTGCATCGGCATTAATGAAATGGACGCTCCGCCTAAATCCGTCCGAAACGGTAGCGCTTGGCTTTAAAGCAAAGGCCGACAGGAATACGAAATTATTATTCCGCGTTGAAAAAGTCGACGAAGTTCAACATAAAATATTGGACAGGGAAGTCTTGTTGACACAGGATACGGATACTTTTAATTTCGATGATATTGCCGTTCAAAAAGGCGGCGCTTATCAGATTGTCTTCTACTTAGGCAATACCGAAGGAACATGTTGGATCGACGGAGTTCAATTAAAAATTAAGAATTAAAATTATGAATTACGAACACATGGGTTGCGAAGTAATCGACCATAGTCAATTATTAAAAATGACGATAAACGGGGAGATTTATTTCAATTTATGAATAGAATATTAATAACACATAATAAATATAAACAAATGAGAAGGATAAAAAAATTAGCTCCATGCCTCCTGTCGTCGCTGTCGTTTGCAGGCATGGCAGCAGAAAAGCCGAATGTGGTAGTTATTATTGCCGATGACCTTGCTACGAACGAATTAGGTTGCTACGGCGGACGAAACATCGCTACGCCCAACATCGACAGGATCGCCGGCGAAGGTGTGCGGTTCACGAACAATTTTGCCTCTTGCGCAATGAGCGTGCCTATCAGGGCTTCATTATATACGGGCTTGTATCCCGTGCGGCACGGCTCGTTCCGCAATCATAAAAACTCGTACCCTAATATCCAAAGCATCACAACTTATCTGCCGGCAACGGGCTATCGCGTGGGACGGACAGGGAAAAGACATACGTCGCCTCAGTCGGTTTACGAGTTCGAAGAAGCGCCCGGCTTTGAAACAGATTGCGTTTATCCGTCGGCAAACTATACCACCGCAGGGATAAAAGAGTTTATTACAAGCAGCGATCAGCCCTGTTGCCTGTTCGTCTGCAGCACGAACCCGCATGCTCCATGGACGGTCGGCGACCGCAGTAAAATTGATCCGGACAAATTAATTCTCCCTCCGAACCTCTTTGATAATAAAGAGACGCGACGGTTATACCGCGATTTTCTGGCCGAAATCGGCGCATTGGACGAGCAGGTAGGCGCCGTACTCAAAACGCTTGAAGAAACGGGGCAGTTAGACAATACGCTGGTGATGTTTCTCGGCGAACAGGGTCCGCAATTCCCGTTTGGCAAATGGACTTGTTATTATTTCGGGCAACACAGCGCATTAATAGCGCGTTACCCGAAGAAAATAAAAGCAGGAACAGTCGCCGATGCCATCGTACAGTACGAAGACGTCACGCCGACGCTGCTCGAACTTGCAGGAGGCGCACCTGTCGACGGAATCGACGGACGAAGCTACCTGCCTGTGCTTTTCGGGGAAAAACGGGAACACCGGCAGTGGGCTTACGGCATCCATAACAATATTCCGGAAGGGACTTCTTACCCTATTCGCAGTATTCAGGATAAACGTTACAAATTGATTGTCAACTTAACGCCCGAAGTTCCCTATTTCGAAAAACACATGATGGACGTAAACGACAAGGAACAGGTATGGGCAAGCTGGACGGAAAGCGCCAAAACCGACCGTGTCGCCAAAGAAATCGTCGAGAGGTTTACCACCCGTCCCGCTGTCGAATTTTATGATCTGGAAACCGACCCGTGGGAATTGAAAAATCTTGCCGGCAACGCTCAATACAAAGACAAAATAATCGAAATGAAAACCGAACTTGAAAAATGGATGAAACAGCAAGGTGACAAGGGCGCCGAACTGGATAAGTAAAAAACATTGAAGTTTACGCAATAGCCGGCGTTTCAATCCGTCGAATCAGATGAATAGCAACCGGTTGTAACTACATACTTTTCACTATGAAAGACAAATTAATAATGTTTGCCGGTTCAATGTCATGTATGGCAACAGTATGTGCAACTGCCGGACAGAAAGAAAAGATCGGCGCTCCCGAAAGGCCGAATATAATCGTAATCTTGGCCGATGATCAGG
>JAITBC010000137.1 GCA_031283785.1 Tannerella sp.
AAAGAAGAGAAAGAAGAATAAACCGTTTTGCACAGTTGTTTTTGAAAGCAGGATAATGGACGAATTTACAGATAAATACGGAGGCATGGATAAACTGCATGAGCTAAATCCCAAACTTATTCCCTCTACGAAAAAATGGAATACGATGGAGAATTCTGAGAAAAAGGGTATTATTATCCGGTTACAGGGCAAATCCATCAAAATCCCGGACGAAAATCCGGACAGCGGGAATGTCGATACGCAACCGCCGGTTTACAATGGGGCATACCGGCAAACAAACGAAATAAATTCTTTGACAATAGAAAAAGTACAATTGGAAGAACAGCTAAAATTCAAAAATTCGGAAATAGAGCGGTTGCGTTTGGAAAAAGAAAATTTGACAGCCGAAAAAACTGATATGGAATACAGGTTAAAGGCAAAAGATGAAGAAATAAATCTGCTGCAACAGGAAAGACTCAAATGGAACAGCGAATATGTGCCGCGCTTGGACTACACAGAGCTTGAAACCCGCTATAATTTATTGAGCGAAAAAATAATTTCCGTCGATTTTTTACGCAATTACGCCGAAGTCATATCTGCGTATTTCAATCTGTGCAGTGAAGTGGAGCGCAAAGCCGACAGTTATTATGAACGGATAGTTCTCCGTTACGATTACCATGCCGCGCTAATAGCCTGTCTGTTACAAAAATTCCGAAGCAGCGTTTGCGAGCTTCCGGTTAGCTACTGGCGGCAAATCGTTACGGATATTAAAGAAACGGGGATAACTGCCGACAGGCATGTAATCCGTATTTTTTCACAGCCGCCTGTCGAAAGCGAAAAACAGAGAGAATTCAGGCGAATGCTGTTCAGAGAAGTAATTATACGCTACAGCAGCAGCGTTCTTATTCTGGCAGAATCGTTCAGGAAACTTGCCCGTTTCGGAATTGACGCCGTATATTCCGACGAAGCCGAACTGGACTTCAGAAAATATATTTCCGAAATAGTCGGCAAGGCGAAAACTATAGATATGGAAATAAAATATGTTCCTCTGTTCGAAAAATTTGACGGTTATTCGGCGAAAATAGAGTCGGTGAACAAGAAGATGAGTTTCCCGTACAGCGAAATCCGCGATTTGGAAAGCGACAGTATCGCCGAGATAGTTTCTTACGGCGTTAAAACAGAATTTGAAGATATTAAAACACAAATAATAATAGAATAGTTATGGACGAATTTATTAAAAATTTTGGAATTTACTGGAAAGCAGCTCCATTTGACACTTTCCTGTTTTGGATGATTCCCGCAGGTACGATATTTGCCATTTGGCTGTTAACGACTGTCGGAATGAAAATATTCGGAAAACGTAAAATATTAAAGACGGCTTTTCTGGTAAACAAGGCATGGGTAATCGGTTCGCTGACTGTAGCCATGATGCTGATTGCAATCATCGGCTATTATTGGTCGCAAAACATTTTTGCCAAAGAGCCGTATCAAATGGCGCTGTTTATTTCGCTGGCGCTTTCGTTTGCTGTTCCCCTTATCGCTTTTGTGAACTTGCGGAAATATTACAGCAGCGAGAATATGAATGAAATCATCGACCAGCCGAAAACCATGCATGAGTTTGAAACAAGAATTCCGTTAATCAAAAAAGCGTTCGACAGGATAAAACTGTATTATTTCCTGCCCGTGCTCGGCTTTTTGTTTCTGCTGTTTAGCCTCAGCAAAGGGACAAACCTGATATCAATAGTGTTTGACAATTCCGGCAACATGGAGACCTCCAACGCAATGAATGCTCTGTCCGAAACTTTCGAAACTCTTGAAGACAACAACGAAATTATCCTTACAACGCTCGAAGGTTTATCATCTGCGGATGACGCTGCATTAAAACAGAGTATTGCGGAGTTGATGCTCGTTTCGCAGTCGCAGCGGCTGAAAGCAGGTCTTGTCCATTTATTCAACACGCCTGTAGAAGCGCAAAGCAGTTTGCACACAATATTCAATTCGGGACAGACGGTTTACGGTTCTCCCATATCCGAATCGATATGGAAAACATGGCTGACGGTCAAAGAAAGCAAAGCCAATCAGGAATATCGCAATCGTCTGTTGATTATCATTACCGACGGACTGGATAATATAGACGCGTCGCTGACGTCGGGCAATTTCTTTTTTGACAACAATGATTTCAGCGCATATTTTGCGCCCGAGAATACGTTTGTGATTGACTATTCGGGCGGCAAAACCAATAACTTTCTGCAACGCTGCATGAATGCAGGCTGCGATATTTACCCTGCCGGGAACAGCAAGGAAGTTTATCTGGATGCACTGGATAACGTGCTTCAATCGTTTAAAAACAATTCGTTTTTGATTTACTGGCTTGTTTTGATTGTTTGTGCGTTTACAGTAACAGGAATATTAATCCCTTCAAAAAAAATCGTATAGTTATGAAACGTTTATTTTTTTTACTGTGTTTGTTGCGTTTTGTCCCGGTCGAAGCGCAAAATAATGTATTTGTGCTGGTCGATGTGTCAAGGTCTGTCAGGCAGCACGAACTGAACAACGCCAAACAGGCGCTGACAGAAGTTTTGACCGGCGCTCAGCTTTCCAGAGCTTTCATATCTGAGGGTACACAGCAGGATTTGGCGAATTTCAAGCTGAACAGTAATGATAAATTGTCAGTTGTCAAATTCGGCAGTTTGAATACTACGCTGGCAATCAGTCCCAATCCTGTTACAATTCAAAATATCAATGCGGATGTAAATCAGGCGGTTAATGCTATTGCATGGACGCCTTCCGACGGACAAACCTACATAACGCTTGCCAAAGCAAAAATTGCCGAATATGCCAAAAATCATGGGATATCTACATATAAACTGTATATTATCAGCGATAACATAAATGATGATTATGGACCTAACGGACGCCCCAATTATCCGGACGACAATTATACGCAAAAGCTTGTGGAAGGTTATAATACATCTACCAATCCTGTGGGAGAAGCAGGTTATACGAAGTTGAAATTTAATGCACAGGACGATTTTACACTTTCTTTTAGTCCCAAAGTAGATGTAACGGGATATGCGCTGCCACCCAAACCCAAACCGCCAGGTACGATTCCGCCTGTTGATACGGTTGCTGTTATAAAAATCAGTTCTCCTGTTGGCAAAAAGAACAGAGAAGCGGAAATAAAAAATGACAATGTATCGGTAAGCTGGACATGCGCCAACTGCCCCGAAGGAATCAGATATACGGTAAATGTTTCGGAATATGACGGCGGAAAGTTCAGAGAAACACGAAAAAATCTGACAGCCAATTCTACCTCGCTGAAACTGTCCGGCGGCAAATACCGTATTATGGTTTCGGCGTCCAACTATTCCGCTTCGTCGGATACGACTTATATAAGCGTCAGTACCGGCGGCGGCGGCGGATGGCTTGTGTTTTTGCTGCTGCTTGCCGGCGGCGGCGGTCTTGGCTATTACTTTTGGAACAAAAGCCGCCAGTCCAAAATAGAA
>JAITBC010000164.1 GCA_031283785.1 Tannerella sp.
ACATGGACATGAATCGCGTACTCAATTACAAAGAAGAAGTCATGGCCGTGACGATAGACCGCGTAAAAGAAGTGGCAAAACAGTATCTCGGTAACGATTATCTGGCACTTTATATCGAAAAAGGGAAGCCCGAAAAAAGTGAAAAGATGAAGAAACCGGGATATAAACCGGTCGAAAAACCGGAAGGAAAAGAATCCCTGTACGCTACACAACTGAAAAATCTGCCGATCAAAAAATCGGAAGGCAAAATTCTTGACTTCAACGAAGTCCGTACCGCACAGATCAACGACCGCTCCAAACTTTTTTACACCGAAAACCCGGAAAACAATATCTACAGCCTTATCATCCGTTACGGCGTAGGAGAACGCATCTATCCGAAACTCGGCGTAGCCGCCATGCTGATGAACAATGCCGGAATAATGGGAAGCATGAAATCGTACGAACTCAAAGAAGCATACAGCAAACTGAATACCGCCTGCCGGATCTATTCCGACGACGATTATTTGTATGTCAGCCTGTATGGATATGAAGAGACCTTGCCCGAAGCATGTCAACTGCTGATGCGCCAGATCTTAATGCCCGACCTCGACGACAAACAGCTGAACCAGATCAAAAGTTCGCTGATCGTCGGGCGTATGAATCAACGGGACGACGTACAGACGCTCTCCGCAGCGCTGGGAGAGTTTATAAAATATGGAGAAAAATCAAGCTATATTGATAACCTTACCGATCAGGAGATCGCCAACCTGCAGATTGCCGAACTGACAGGCGACATCAATCGCGCAGCCAATTACGAAGCTGAGATTTTCTATTCCGGGACGATGTCTTTCGATGACGTACATCAGATCCTGAGCCGGAATCTTCCTCTGGTAGCGCAGGAAATACCGTCCGATTCACCGAAAGACAAAGAACTCGTAACCGTAAAAGAAAACATTGTCTACTTCCTCCCCAATTCCGACACCGAACAGGCGCATATATATTTCTATGCTCCCGTCAAGGATTACGATAAAAAAGACGATGTGATTTATGATGCCTTTTATCAATATTTTTCAGGAGGTTTCAACGGATTGGTCACAGTGGAAATACGCGAAAAACGTTCGATGGCATACGCCGCAGGGGGATATATCGCTCCACCACTGTTGCCGGGCGGCAACAGCTATTTCCAGGGCGAACTGGGTACGCAAAACGACAAAGCTATCGAAGCCTTGCAAGTGTTTGTCGACTTAATCCGCAACATGCCCGAAAATGCAGACCGGATCGGCAACATCAAAAGCTTCCTGAAGGAATATTACCAAACGACGTTTCCGTCATTCCGCAATAAAGCGCTCTACATCGAACATCACAAAAGGCGCGGATACGTCGCCGATCCGTCCGCTGAAAATATTCCGAAAGTAGAAACTCTTACCTTTGACGACATCGTCGAATTTTACAAAGAAAACCTCAAGGACAAACCTCTCGTAATCGGTATCATGGGCAATCCCAAATTTATTTCGAACGATGAACTGAAAAAAATCGGCAAAGTAGTCAGAATAAACGACAAAAAAATATTCAACGACAAAGACCGGTTATTTTAAAACAGATATTCCAATAATAGAGAGGGGGGGGCATCCGGCTTTACCGGACGTGCGCCCCCTCCCCCCTGTTTATTTTTATAAGAAACGACGGCAGCGTCTTATTTTGTACTTTTGTCCGGATCTTCAAAATATTCGGCAAGTTCCCTGTTGCTGTCAAACTCGCCGTATGATTCGTCGTGTTGACTGATATCAAGTCCGATTTTCTCGCTTTTTTCCGAAACACGCATCAGAATCATCTTATTTGTAATCCAATAAAGGATATACGTCACGGTAAAAGTGTAAACGGTAACGATTACGACAGCGAGCAGGTGCGCCCAGAATACATTATAATTCCCGTCCAAAAGGCCATGGACGAAAACACCGGTCAGGATGGTGCCGACGATGCCTCCTACGCCGTGCGTCGGGAAAACGTCAAGCGCGTCGTCAAGCGATGTCTTGTTTTTCCAAAAAACGGCGATGTTGCAAATAACCGTCGTGACGAGTGCTATAAAGATGCTTTCTCCTATCGTAACGTACCCGGCAGAAGGCGTGATCGCTACCAGACCGACGACGGCGCCGATACCTGCACCCATTGCCGAAGGTTTACGGCCGCACAGGCAATCGAAAAATACCCATACCAGCATTGCCGTTGCCGAAGCCGTATTCGTATTGAGGAATGCTTTTACCGCTATCCCGTCGGCTGCGAGTGAAGAACCGGCATTGAATCCGAACCATCCGAGCCATAACATGGCAGCGCCCAAGAGAACAAAAGGTATATTGGCGGGCGCATGACTTTTCTCCTTGCGTTTGCCAAGAAAGATTGCTCCGCATAGAGCGGCGATACCGGATGAAGCATGTACGACGATACCGCCGGCAAAGTCGACCACTCCCATCTGGCGCAGGAAACCATCCGGATGCCACGTCCAATGGGCCAGCGGACAATATACGAATATGCTGAATAATGTGATAAATACCAGATATGCGGAGAATCGTACGCGCTCGGCAAAAGACCCCGTAATAAGAGAGGGTGTGATAATGGCAAATTTCATCTGGAATAAGGCAAATAATGCCAAAGGGATGGTCGGAGTCAGGAAGTCGTTGACTTTCGCACCTACGCCGTTAAACATGAAAAAGGTCGCGGGATTGCCGATAAACCCTCCGATATCATCTCCAAATGCAAAACTGAAACCGAAAACGACCCAAACGACGCTGATGACGCCCATCGCAATGAAACTTTGAAGAATCGTCGAAATGACATTTTTCTTCCTCACCATACCTCCATAGAAGAACGATAACCCGGGCGTCATCATTAGCACAAAAATAGTTGCCGTTATCATCCATGCCACATTTGCCGGATCCATTTTTCCGTCCGGCTCCCATATCCCTGCCGTTTCCGGCATGCAAACACCAATAATACTGATAATGACCACTATGGCCATAAAAATAATCCAACGTTTTTTCATCTTTTTAAAATTGCTTTTTTGTAAAACATGCCTGTAATAATATATCATAATGACCATAAAAAGTCAAATACCAATTCAAATAGAAAGTCGATCGCAAAGGTAGGGAACATTATGCTATTTTCAACAATGTTTTTGAGATATTTTTCAAAAAAAATAGTGTACACAGCTTTTTATATATGATTATCATCGTTACCCATTCGAGTTACTTTTCTGTATGATTCCAGGCTAAATCTTTTTTTGAGGTGCTATGAAGAAATATCCAGCCATTCGACAAAGTCAGAACTCCTATACCATCGCAAATTAAGTTGCGACCGATTTGTAAACTAATTTCAGGTCAGAGAATGGATATATTGTATCCGTATCATTCAAGATTCTACAAATACATTTCACCGTC
>JAITBC010000195.1 GCA_031283785.1 Tannerella sp.
ATTATGACATTTTTCTTCAGACACATGCAGGAACTGATAAAAAGAGGATATCTGTATATCGCAACTCCTCCGCTGTATCTGGTTAAGAAAAGCAAGGAAGAACGTTATTGCTGGACGGAGGAAGAACGAAAAACCGCAATCGAAGAAATCGGAAAAGGCAAGGATTCTGGCGTACACGTACAAAGATATAAAGGTTTGGGAGAAATGAACGCCGAGCAGTTATGGTACACTACCATGAATCCCGAAAACAGAGTTTTACGTCAGGTAACCATAGAAAATGCTTCGGAAGCCGACCGTATATTTTCCATGCTTATGGGAGACGACGTTCCGCCTCGCAGAGAATTTATCGAAACACATGCAAAATATGCTAAAATTGATGCCTAAACAGTTTAAAACTAAAAATTACAAGATGCGAAAATTTATTGTACTGTTCCTGACATTCATGTTGTGTACGGTTTTTATGTATGCAACATCCGTGTTCGGAAGCCGCATGAAAAAACGAGCGGAAAATGTTAATGTTTACTTGATTACACTTCCAAAATTCAATGTTGAGATTAAAATCGTTCCTGTGGAAATAGCAGAATTGCCGGATAGAAGTGAACGGTATTCCGACCTTGACGAAGATTCCGGTTCGGACGGGGTCATTCCTGCCGACGATTTATATGCTATCTGGGATAATTTGAAGGTCAATCCATACAAAATCTCTTCCGATTCGATTTTGATTAACGACAGTGTATATCTGGATCTTACAGGATTCAAATATCCTCTTGTCAATCATTATAGGGTAACATCGGAATTTGGCCCGAGGCGGTACAGGTTCCACCAAGGTATTGATTTAAAGGTGTATAAAGGCGAATCCATACTCAGCGCCATGGACGGAATGGTTAGAATAGCCAAAAGAGTTGGCTCATACGGCAATTTGGTGGTTGTCCGTCACAATAACGGTTTGGAAAGTTTCTACGGTCATTTGAGCAAAATACTTGTCAAACAGGACCAGACGGTGAAAGCCGGCGATTTGATAGGTCTGGGAGGCAGCACAGGCAGATCGACGGGAACACATCTGCATTTCGAATTGAGGTATTTAGGTCAGTGCATAAATCCTCGCGATTTGGTGGATTTTGACAGCCTTTGCATTAAAAACGACACGATATTGCTGACACAAAAGAATTTCGAACACCAGAAGTCGTCGTTTTCATCAGCCGTGTCTTCCGGGAGAATCTGGACGGTCAGAGCGGGAGACAGTCTAAGCCTGATTGCGAAACGTACAGGAACATCGGTCAGCCGGTTGTGCTATCTTAACGGAATTACAGCCCGAACTATTATCAGACCCGGCAGAAAATTAGTATACTAAATGATTTTGCGATGGCAAAGATTGTCATAGATTTTAAAAGTGTGGACATCTGTCAGAAAGATCTGCAAGTGTTGAGCGATGTTAATTTCAGCATGAGCAAAGGGCAGTTTGTATATCTTATCGGCAGAGTGGGAAGCGGCAAAAGTTCACTGATAAAGACTATAACCGGAGAAATACCGATATATAAAGGCAGCGCTACAGTGCTGGATTTCGAATTGAACGATTTGGAAAATAAATATATTCCCAATCTGAGGCGGAAAATCGGCGTAGTGTTTCAGGATTTTCAGTTGCTGACGGACAGGTCTGTGTACGACAATCTTGTGTTTGTTCTTAAAGCTACGGAATGGACAAGCAAAAGCGAGATTCAGGCGCGTATCGAAGAGGTTCTTGCTATGGTCGGGCTGTCTGACAAGAGCGATTCCATGCCTTACCGTCTGTCGGGCGGCGAACAGCAACGTGTGGCAATAGCCCGTGCAATGCTCAACGACCCGGAAATCATTCTTGCCGACGAACCTACCGGAAATCTCGACCCCGACACAAGTGCAAATATCATGTCCATAATTCACAACTTGTCGAAAACATTCGGAATAACGGTACTTATGGCAACACATAACTACAATATACTCAAAAATTATCCATCCGAAATCCTTAAATGCGAAGACGGCAAGTTGATGAAAACAGTGATGCCTTCTGAAGAAGATCTGATAAACAAACTGATAAAATTCGGTCTGTCTCGAGGATACGAATACGAGTTGGTTTATCAAACGGTTATGAGAATGTATGGAACTCAGTTGTGAGTTATAATCTTATGGGAAAATGATTAATTTCTTTGTGTTACTGTTTGCCTTTTCGCTGATATTTCTGTCGGTCACAGAACGTTTCAGAAGTTACGCCAACCTGATGTGTTTGCAGGGGATACTGTTGTTTGTCATTTCTTTTTTCCTGCTCAGAGAAATCAACTGGTTGAATCTTCTGTTTATTACCACCGAAACATTGATATTCAAAGCAATCGTAATTCCATTCTTATTATACCGCATAATCAACAGAACGGGAGTAAGTAAAGTCCACAAATCGGCGCTACCCATATTCTACCAGCTGATACTTACCATACTGGCTTTTTTTGTAAGCATGGGTATATCGTTTATGTTCAAAGACCCTGCAATAACTCCTTCATTTTTGATTATATCCATTAGCGCTATGCTTTGCGG
>JAITBC010000338.1 GCA_031283785.1 Tannerella sp.
CAATCTTTCGGAATTTATTCCGTCGGAGATTGTTGCGTTCGAGTCCATGCACCCAGCGTTTGCTGTTTCCGACGATGATAAACCTTTTTGCGACACTACATTTGTACCCCAACTGGAAAACGGGAGATTGATTCTCGACGCCTCATCAGGACGATCGTCAGCTTGTTTTTATGTGGGAAGTGTCAATCCTTATGCCACTTATGACCTCGAAATAGAATCCATTCAAGCTTCTGGTACTGAAGCGGGCGCAGCGTCCAAAGCGACTGAGACAGTTAAAACGTCTGAAACGGTTGAAGTAGGAATTGATTTTGCCCAATATGGATTGCGTAACCGTGTACAGGTGGTTGCTTGTTCCGGAATAGAGCAAGGTATCTACCTGCGAGTATGGCAAAATGCAAAAATCGTGAAAGAACAGCAATTTGCGGATACCTTGCCTGAATGTCCATTCAAACTCCGTGTTCAGTTGTATGGGCGCACGCTGGGCGTATTCACCGAGAAGAATGGCGTGACAACCTATCACGGTCACCTTGACGATAAGTCATCCGGCGGTTACCATTTCGGCGACGCACTGGATTTCAGGAATAAAGAAACAAACCGCCATTGCTCGTTCAACGTTATCTCCAATCTGAGAGGTAAAACCGTTATCAACGGGGCAAATTCTTACCTTTCGGCAGGAATAGGACAGGCCGATATTCGCGTCGTTTCATACGAAGACCTGACGCCATACATGGAAGAAGGGCGGTTATGGTTTACTTTTTCCATGCGGGGAATCGGTATATCTCATCCAAGCCAGGGAATAATGAGCCTTGACCCTTCGGTTTTTGATGTACGTTTTGAGGGAATGATTGTTTTCGATTTTGGAGACGGGTTATTGCGTAATTCCGTTGGAGCACATTTGTTTTACGACCGCAAAGCAAAAGAATGGCGCGCTTATTCATGTGATTTCGGCGGCAGTAAAAACCGTGAAGGACGTTCCGAAAGCCATTTGTTCTTTGCCGGAAGCCGGAAAGACCCGCGAAAAGGTTATTCAGTAATGAAAGCCGAATTGATAACAAACAATAAATTGCCGGGACATCACGAAGACCCATGTATTTTTTATGACGCAAATGTCGGCAAATGGCGCTTACTCACAAGCTCGTTCATACATAATCAGATAGAAGCCCGTATGTTTGAGTCGGATGTATGGGACGGGGTATTTACCGAAATAGCACCTGCCGTCCTACGCAATTCGACAGGCACGGTAATCCAAAAAATTGGAAACACTTATTATTGCCTTATGGGTGGTGCCGGCGAAAACTTACGGATACATTCCTACCCCGATTTGGAGTTTCTTGGTTTTCTGAATCTTGATTTACAGCCACACTGGCCCAAACCGGCAGCAAGAATATGGGCACAAATTGTCCCGCTGCCGGAAGGTTATCCTCATCGATATGTTTTACTTACAATGGACAGACCGAATTTTCCCGACATAAAAGGTCCGACTTGGAGTTATGGTGCGATGTATTTTTACGGCGCAAATCCGAAAGATTAAAAGAATTCGCCTGCCGTCACACCGCCTGGTCTGTACGGGTATAAATACCGCAATCCGTATACGCCTTCCAGTGTTGTCTGAAACGATAATACTGTTGAAATAAAGAGAGAGCGTCAGGTTTTTTGAGGTATCCTTTTTTTGACTTTCTGTAATACCACTGGTACAGGTTTTCTGTGGTTTTTTCGCTCCTCTTAAAACGGTCGCTTATGTCGTACCATCGCTTAAAATCCTGACTGATCCGGTAGGCTGTTTTCAGTTCTTCGTGAACACTAAAAACATGATATATTGTTTCTACCATTTCACTGTTACACTTTTCCGGTGACTGTGTTATGGCGTGCGATACCCGACGTAAGCCTTCGATTTGAGCAAGTACTTTTCGGTCTTCTTCATTACGACGCCTGCCTTTGGAGAGCGAACCTTGCAACTCCCCAACAATCAGTTTGCGCACTTCTCCCACGGCGTCATAAACGTATTTCACGGGGACCATCCTTACTCCTTTGAGCGATACATCATAATCATTGGAGTAATGCCTGTCCGTATTGGCACGCTTGTAGCGACGGCGATACAGTTTCAACCAGATCGGCTTGCATACAAAACTGTGACTTAACGTCTCAACCGGGTTTGTATAGCCGTCAAATACTACATCGCTGCAACTCGACAACTCCGACGGTATCCTGCCTGCCTTTTCACGTATCTCTATTACCCACCGCTCTGTGTACTCGTGAGCATCCCATATATCAAAATGCTCCAAAACCTGCGCAGGTACAAGCATACTGCTTATTGTCGAAAATAATCCCTCTATCGACGGCTGTTCTAATTTCTTGCGTCCCATATCTTTTCTTAATTTTATGGAGCACAAATGTATTCAAAAAAATTTCATAGCACCTAAAAAAAAGATTTAACCATAATTTTCTATATTCTTTCTTCAATGGTTACATGAACAGTACAGCCGGGCTGTTTCTCAATTTTTGCACGAATATACTTGCAATACTGCCGTCATAAGGTTCTCCGTCGAAAACGTAGCGTGAATCTTGACACGACCTTTGCCAAATGTCGTTTTTACGTCGAACGGGATTTCAACATAAGCTCCGTTAATATCCGGTATTTTCCTGATTTCTGTGTAAAATTCAAACCTCTTAATCATTTCACCATACCACTCATTTCTCCAGCGGCAGATTGTTGAAGCAGCGTGCAAGCACGGCGATGTTCAGTGCATCTCCGCGAAGGGTATCGAGCGAAGCGGAAAGATAGTAGTCGACGGGCGGCATGATTGAGCCGGTAACCGGTTTGGTAAAACCGTACAGTCCGACATTTTGCGCCAAAGCTTCGGGAACGGTTTCGAGCGGGTTCTGTCCATTCCAGTTAGCGAGGCAGGTGATGAGTTTCGTATGATTGCCTGTGAGGTTACGCATAGCCTGTGTACGTTCACTGTCGCCGGATTCGTTCATCAGCCAGTCGACTTCTTTGAGGAGTGTATTGCCTTCGTATTCGGGGCTGTTCACTTCGTATGCCGTCAGCCATACAATGCAGTCGGATTTTGTACGTTTGACCGTTTCGCGGATTTGCTGCCATGCACGTCCGATGGCTTTGCGACGGAAAGCGAGTTCGGCGTCTGGCGTGATGTTTTCTTTTCCCGGGAAATCTTCGCCCGTCAGTTCGCTGTACATTTCCTGTTCGCACGGAAGCCATCTAAGAGGAGGAAGAGGACTTCGTCCGCCGCCGGGATTATAAAACCAGTCGAGCATGATGCCGTCGATATCTGTTTTTTTGATAGCATCTTCGATTGAGGCGCAAAAGTAGTCGAGATACTGTTGCGTTAGAGGTATTTGCTGTCCGTCCATTTGGTAGCACATATCAGGATGCTCTTCTTCCCACTTGTTGTTGGCGCTTACGCAGAAATAACCGATTACTTTCATGTTTTTCCTGCGGGCGAGGCGTACCTGTTCGGTCAGGAAATCGTGTTTCAGTCCGGGCTG
>JAITBC010000226.1 GCA_031283785.1 Tannerella sp.
GCCTGAATGACATAACTGTTATGTGTCAGATTTTCTATAAATCTCGACTTTGCATTGATCGGTTTTCTGTTTAACATGTCGGTATAGGTTCGTCCCACTTTGACGCAGGGACATTCTACCTCCGAGAGATTACTGCCCAATATATAGATCGTCGTTATCGGCAGAACTGTCTCCTTGCCTTCTATTATATCCACTCGAACATACTGCTCTCCAAGATATTGACGAAAACGGATTACATCCATTGTATCCCACGACTTCTGGAGCTCTATCAATATCTTATGACGGACGCCTTCGACGTCGAGAACGGTTGCCATGAAATCTAACCGGAATATCGAAAAATATTCGACATGCCCTCCTTTTCCTTTTTCCTTTTCTTTTTCCTCGACCTCCACCGTTTTTCCCGATATCTTCGTCTTGTCGAGTTTGTAGGTAAACTCTTGCGGCATAACGGTTATATCTTCTACTTGCTGCTCAAGTATTGTGCTGAGGAAAAATTTCGCTATCCGTTGATTTTCCATCAATCTTTTGAATACCGTATCGTAGATCGGATTTGCGATTATAAACGGTTTCCAGTCCTTATTTTTTTTCCTGACCATAGCTGCTTTTTTTAAAAAAGCAAAAGTACATGAAAAACTTGAGCTTTCCAAACGTGCGGAATAAAAAAATGTCTTTTCCACATTATCCCCCACCCCCGGCGGCAGTGACATCCCGATGAAGATACGTCGCTTTTATTTTTCCCTGCAACATAATATGATAAGATCGTTGCTCTCCGGATTCATTTGGGATAGCTGTTTTTTTAACGGGGAAGGTGGGTTGAAAGTCACGGATTCCATGTGGTCCAACAAGTCTTTCGACGTAATCATATCTATATAGTATTCGTGGACACCAGCAAAACCCTGTGTTTGAATAATCGAAAAAAAGCCATACTTTTGCCGTATGGAAAAAGAGAATCCCTATATAAAATTAGCGTATTACATATTGCCGGAAGCGATCGCCTCTTCGTTTGAGTTGGTAGATGTGCAAGAAGAAGGGCATGAGCTTCATCTGTATTTGGAAGAGAAGCATGAAACCCCCGAGGGTTATGAGAAGTCGTCATTGGAGCCTAATGGTTTTTATGCAACGAGTTGCATACAGGATTTTCCTGTTCGCGACCGGCGCGTAAAGTTGTATGTTCGTCGCAGGCGTTGGGTTGAAAAGACAAGCGGTAAAAGCGTATCCAAAGACTGGGAACCGGTAGCCCGCGGCACCCGCCACTCAAAAGAGTTCGCGGCTTTTTTAAAAGGATTGCTTGGAGAAATACCCGATAACGGCCCGCTCGCTTGAGCGTTTTTTCCATGTCAATGGCGACGAATTAGAGCGTCAATACAAGAATCATTTAAGCGGTTACCGCCATTGGGAAGCATTGCCTCACGCGGCAGAACGGCTTGTTTTCCCCGAGAACATCGGCCCGCATATGAGTATTGACGAAACGTCCCTGTCCAACGGCGAACTGTACACCGTATTGACCAACAAAGACCGTCACGGCAGGAAAGGCTGTTTAGCCGCCATCGTAGCCGGAACGAAATCGGAAGTGGTCATCGAAGCCTTCAAAAGGATGCCTGAGGAGGTATTGGACAAAGTAGAAGAAGTAACGCTTGATTTATCGGAAAGTATGAGCCGTATAGTGAAAGTGTGTTTCCCGAAAGCCGTGCGTGTGATTGACCGTTTCCACGTGATGAAACTTGCTTTTGAGGCGACACAGGAAATCCGCATCAAACACCGTTGGGAAGCCATTCAAGAGGAAACGGACAGGAAACAGGAAATCAAATGCCTGAAACAGACAGGGCAAGTAAGAAAAGCAAAGGAAAAAGAAATTGAACTCGAAAACGAGCGCTTCGAAAACGGCGATACACGCAAGGAACTGTTGGCACGAAGCCGTTACTTGCTCTTCAAATCGGGCGATAAATGGACGGAAAGACAGCGTAAAAGAGCCAACATCCTCTTTGAGCAGTATCCCGATCTCCAGGCAGCTTACTCTCTGACGCACAGCCTGCGTATGATATTCAATAAACGATCCGCGATTGCCGCAGCAAGGCTGAATATGGCCCGATGGTATAACCGGGTAGAAGAGGCCGGATTTCATTCGTTCAATGTCATTGCCGCTACTTTCTACCAACACAGCAACGAAATTCTGAATTTCTACAACAACCGATCAACAAATGCTTCCGCCGAATCTTTCAACGCCAAAATCAAACACTTCAGGGCAGAACTGAAGGGGGTACTTGATATCCCGTTCTTCCTGTTTAGACTGTCTAAAATCTATGCTTAAACACAGGGTTTTGCAGGTGTCCCAGTATTCGTCCGTAATCCAACGAGGCCGGACGGGCTGACCGCCCAGTTATCGTCGGTCAGCCCGACGCCTTTTCCGTCTTTTGCCGAGAATCCTTTTTTTCTGCTTCTTGTCGTAGATGATGTATTTTAAATCAGGATTGTCGATAAACAGTCTGCGTTGAGACAACAGATGGTCGTCTTCGACTGATGAAGATATGCCTCAGTATCTGTCGACATTCTTCCGGTATGTGTCAGGAAAAAATATCAATCTTTACTCATAGTCAATAACGTATAATTCGGGCTGTCCACCTGCGTTGCGTTCCGTTTGCTTCCTGCATCCGGAAAACAGGATGCAGATGTGATAAAAAGAACCGTGCGGGAGCATGTCATTTTTATTTATTCCATACGCGCGGCGCGGGAGTTTTGGGTAACGGCTTACGGTTCTTCAATTCCTTCATGACCTCTTCTATTGCACGGTCAAGCTGCCGGTCTTCTCCGTTCCATTCTCCAACCGGATCGTTATCTACCTGTATATCGGGATCTACTCCATGGTTTTCGATTATCCATTCGCCGTCCATACTGTAGCTTGTGAAAAACGGCACGCGTATATCCGTCCCATCGATAAAAGGAAGCGAACCGCTTATACCGACGATTCCTCCCCAGGTGCGCGTCCCTATCAGTTTTCCTATACCAAGCGCACGAAATCCCCAGGGGAACAGGTCGCCGTCCGATGCGGAATATTTATTGACAAGGCAAACTTTCGGACCTGCCTGCACGGCATCAGGAACAGTACCGTTACGGGAACTTCCGCGATACATCGTCATACGGTACGGTTCGCGGGCCAGACGTTCGAGGATCATCGGGGATACATTACCGCCTCCGTTAGCCCGGTCGTCAATAATAAGCCCTTCTTTATCGAGTTGCGGGTAAAAATAACGCGCAAATTCATTCAATCCTTCTGCTCCCATATCCGGGATATAAATATATCCGACCTTACCGTTCGATGCTTTATCTACTTTCTCGATATTATTTTTCACCCATTGATAATGAACAAGCGAATATTCTTCTTCAAGCGGACGGATAACGACTTTTCTGGCACCCTGTAATGATGCGACGCCGTTGAGCATAAGTTCCGCAGGAACATTCGCTTTCCCTACAAGCAAGGCATATAAATCATTAACGCTATTTGTCGGTATACCGTCGACGGCGACAATATAATCTCCCTCCTTTGCGTCAACCCCGGGTTCCGTCAAAGGAGAACGTAAAGACGGGCTCCACGTCTCGCCTTTGTAAATTTTTTCCAGTCGGAAGAAACCGCTTTTGTCGCGCGACACTTCAGCGCCCGGAAGGCCGGTTTTTATACGTTCCGGGCGGTCCATTTCACCCGTCGTTATATAAGCATGGCCGCAATTAAGTTCTCCGATCATCTCTCCGATAACATAATTAAGGTCCAGGCGATTTTTTACATGCGGCACAAGTACGGCATATTTCGCTTTCATTGCTTTCCAGTCTACGCCATGCATGTTCTCAACGTAAAAGCCATCGCGGAACACTCGCCACGCCTCATCAAAGATCTGCGCCCATTCCTGCGTATAATCCGTTTTAATCTTCATATCGGAAAGATTGACGGGCTTCTCAAGGTTCGCTTTTCCTGACGGGATATCCGTCACATAAATCTGCCGTCCTTTAAAGAAACCGGCTTTTTTACTTCCCGGCTCCACCCACATACGAGCGCCTTCGGCAACAGTCTCTTCTTTATTCTTTCCCAGGTCATAGACAAATACAGAGCCGTTACGAGAGTAATAAATTTTATTGCCGTCGGAATAAAAACCACCATAAAACCCTGTGCTCACAGGAATCCTTATGATGCGGTCGGGAAGTCCTTCCGTATCAATAACAACATCTTTTTCCGACTTGTCGTCTTTTTTATCATCTTTTTTCTTTCCTTCCTCAACTTTCACTTCCGCTTTTTTTGTTTCCGAACCATCGTCTTTCTGTATAAACGGCGATGGGGTATCTTTTTTCAGCAAAGCAAGGTATACGCTATTCTCCTGTCTGTATATATGATTCCATTCCTTTGATCCGTATATCGGATTAAAGTCGCGCGACGAACCGAATATCAGATATTTTCCATCGGTGCTAAACTCTGCGGATCCGGAATTATACCAGCGATCCGTCACGGCATATTCCTTCTTTTCCGCAAGATTATAAACATAAACGACTGAGAAATCATTCGACGCATCACGCGTATACGTAAGCCATTTGCTGTCGGGCGAGAAGGCTGTTCCGCGTGGGGCGCCGACAGGATCCTGCAAAACGACTGTCTTGTTTTTATTCGATATATTCAAAAGGACAAGCCTGTTTTTACGGTCGGTATAAACGATATAATTACTGTTCGGGCTCCACACAAAATCACGTATATAGGAGTCATTATTTTTTGTCAGCGCAATTGCTTCACCGCCCTCGACAGGTTGCACATAAAGTTCCGTTTCGCCGGAGACATCCGAGATATATGCAATATGTTTTCCGTCGGGCGACCATGCGGCAGACTGTTCGTGTACGCCGGGTGTATGGGTGACATTCTTTGTCACCCCCTGTTCCGCCGGGAGGTTAAATATTTCGCCGCGTGCCGTGACTGCAAGGCGTTTGCCATCGGGCGAAAGGCTTGCTGCCGAGACATATTTGTCGCCGTCTTTTATTTCACTGCGCGCATATATATTATCCGAAGTGAGTGTGATCTTCACTTTCTCCGCTTTCTTCGTTGCCGGATCCAGCTTATATACATAACCGCTATTTTCAAAAACGATCTGTTTGCCGTTCGTACTCGGGAATTTCACATCATAATCTTTGAACTCCGTAACCTTCGCCGTCTCTTTCGTAACGGTGTTATAGACAAATACATTCATCGTACGGTCGCGGTCGGAAAGGAAATAAATCTCATCCCCCACCCACATCGGGAAAATATCCTGTGCATCATTATTTGTAATATTTTCAACGATCTTTTTATCCGTGTCGTAAATCCAGACATCGTCGGCCATACCTCCCCTATAATATTTCCATGTGCGGAATTCACGCATCACACGATTATAAGCCAATCGCTTACCATCGGGCGAATAACTGCAGAAACCGCCTTCCGGCAGGGGAATCACGTCGGAGAGGCCTCCCTCTTTGCCTGCTATATACAGTTTCCCGACAAATCCTCCACCGATACGATTACGATAAACGATCCCGTTCCCATCTGCCGTCCAACACATTACAATGTTATTCGGCCCCATACGATCGCCCAGGTCATCCCGCTGGTTTGTTGCGGTATACGTCAGGCGTAAGGGTTCGCCACCTTCGGCAGGGATTGAATAAACTTCCGTATTACCATCGTAATGACCTGTAAATGCAATCGTTTTACCATCGGGCGAGAAGCGGGGAAACATTTCATATCCCACATGCGAAGTAAGACGCTTCGCTTCGCCCCCGGTTACCGGGACTTTGTACAAATCGCCGGCATACGTAAACACTATTTCGGAACCGTTTGTCGAAGGGAAGCGCAGTAACCTCGCTTCTTCGGCATTAGCCGTTACAAAGGCATAAGCCGCACATAACAGGCTGCATAAAAAAACTCTCTGTTTCATACTTAACATACAATTATATTATTTAATATTCAAATTCGGTCAATATTTTTTTTATATCGTTCATTTTCAGCCTGCGTTCCCACGAAAACGTACGGCTGTTATAATCCATGTATTCAAGCAGATACAGCGCCTTTTCAAGGAGCATGCATCTTTCGGGAATACATTTTTTGATAAGTCCGTCCCGGTACAACAATTCGGAAAGCATCTGTACTTTTGCAAAAAAATCACATTCGCTCTGCCCTTCAAGGTTCAGACGATCAAGTATAATTTCCTTCTCCGCCCCGTAAAAATATTGTGCGGAAGTGCGAAAAAACTGTTCATACATATCATTGAAGCGCTCCTGCATCTGCGCCGTATCAGTACCATTCATATCCTGATGCACCACTTTCGCTATCGCCTCGAAAAACTCCTGCAAGACACGCATTATATAATCACGTTCTATCATCACCTTGCATATATTAATACCCTTATCAAGCCGTAAAGATATGAAATTTATTACGAAAGTTCAAGCATACGCCGTATAGGTCTAACGGCACGTTCGCGGATATCGGGATCAACAAAAATCTCAGGCGTTTCGTCGCGCAGGCATAAATAGAGTTTATCCATCGTGTTCAGGCGCATAAAACTACATTCGTTGCATGCGCACGTGCTATCGTTTGGAGGCGCGGGAATGAACCGTTTTTGCGGACTTCGTTTGCGCATTTCATGTATCACTCCGCTTTCCGTTGCCACTATAAATGCTGTTTTCGGCGATTGTTCCGTATACTTCAACAATGCCGCCGTCGAGCCGATAAAATCGGCAATCGTCAAAACAGGCTGTTTACATTCGGGGTGAGCAATTACTTCCGCCTCGGGATATTCTTTCTTAAGCGCCAGTATCTTCTCCGGCGAAAATTGTTCATGCACATGGCAGGCGCCGTCCCAAAGCAGCATCCGGCGTCCGGTTACGCCGTTTATATAGTTGCCGAGATTACGGTCGGGGCCGAAAATCAACTTCGCGTCTTCGGGGAAGGTTTCCACAATCTTACGGGCATTTGTAGAAGTGACAACTACGTCCGTCAACGCTTTGACCGCCGCCGTCGTATTTACATACGAGATCACCCGATATCCGGGATGAGCCTTAACAAACTTTTCGAACTCGCCGGCCGGACAACTGTCTGCCAACGAACACCCGGCATCCGGGTCGGGAATTAACACCTTTTTCTCCGGCGAAAGTATTTTAGCCGTTTCGCCCATAAAATGCACGCCGCAAAGCACGATGATATCTGCCGCCGTCTTAGCCGCCCATTGCGCTAACGCAAGACTGTCCCCAACATAATCCGCAATATCCTGAATCGCTCCCGTCTGATAAAAATGAGCCAGGATTACTGCGTTCTTCTCTTTGCGCATCCTGTTAATTTCTGCGATAAGATCTACATTTGAAATCATAACTTTTTTATAAATATAACGACACAAATATAACGCAAGTTAGGAGGAATACAAAATATTCCATTTTTATTTTCACTTACTTCGCCTTCGGACGACCCGCCATTATGCTTCCACAGTGCGAACATGATTGTTAACCTCGAAAAAAACACACAGCGGCTTCCGCCTCCAGAAGCCGTCAATACACTGATTTTGAAAAAACCGGCGCAAACTGCAGATGAATTTGAACAAATTATTAAGCAAAACTGTTTGTTATATTAGAAAAAGAAGTATTTTTGCCGAAAAAAAACTAAAATGTAAGTGAAATGGAGACAAATAAAATAATCGGAGAAAAGATTAAAAGCATCCGCAGGATGAAAAACATTTCTACCGCAGAAATGGCGGAACGGTCGGGATTAAACGAAGAACAGGTAATACGTATCGAGGGGAATGAAGATTTTCCGTCATTGGCCCCGCTGATAAAGATTGCACGCGTACTCGGCGTCAGGCTTGGGACATTCCTTGACGACCAGCAGGAGTTGGGGCCCGTTATCTGCCGCAAAAAAACACGTACGAACACCGAGGGTATCGGCTTCACCAACAATGCCGTTACAAAACACAAATATATGTCGTACCACGCACTCTCGCAGGACAAATCCGGACGTCACATGGAACCGTTTGTCATAGACATAGTGCCGGCAAGAGATGCAGACTTCATTTTCTCAGCCCATGAAGGTGAAGAATTCATCTATGTCATAGAAGGTTCTATTGAAATCAATTACGGGAAAAACACCTATATTCTCGAACAGGGCGACAGCATCTACTACGACTCCATCGTTGCCCACCATGTACATACGGTAGATGACCGTCCGGCGAAAATACTCGGAGTAATTTATACGCCTTATTAGCCCCCGAAAACAAAAGACTCCGGTTCACACATACAGTAAAAACAACGTCAAATCTTGATATAACATGGAATTAAGTAAGAGGACCCTCGGCGAATGGCTCGAACACTGGGCTAACGTAACGCCCGACAAAGAATATCTCGTATACTCCGACCGTGACCTGCGGTTCACATGGAAAGAATTTAACCAACGCGTGGATGATATGGCAAAAGGCCTCTTATCTATCGGCGTAAAACGGGGCACGCATATAGGTATCTGGGCGACAAATGTACCCGACTGGCTGACGTTCCTTTTTGCAGGAGCAAAAATCGGGGCTGTGCTGATCACTGTAAATACGAATTATAAACAGAACGAACTGGAATTTCTCGTCAAAGACTCCGATATCCGTACTTTGTGTATCACCGACGGAGTGTTCGACGGAAGTTATGTCGACATGGTTTACACAATGTTACCCGAGCTGAAAGAAAGTCAGCGCGGGTATTTGCACAGCGAACGTTTTCCCGAATTACGGAACATCGTATATATCGGCCAGGAGAAATATCGCGGCATGTACAACACTGCGGAGATATTACTGCTCGGCAGGAATATTGACGACGACGAACTTGAAAACGCAAAGAAACAGGCCCACTGTTCTGATGTGGTAAACATGCAGTATACCTCCGGTACGACCGGCTTCCCGAAAGGAGTGATGCTGACGCACCATAACATAGTAAATAACGGATATTTTACCGGCGAAGGAATGGGATTTGCCGCCGAAGATAAACTGTGCTGCTGCGTACCGCTTTTCCATTGCTTCGGCGTGGTATTGGCTTCCATGAACGTACTGACGCACGGATGTACGCAGGTGATGGTCGAAAAGTTCGATCCGTTAGTCGTACTTGCGTCTATTCACAAGGAAAGATGTACGGCGTTGTACGGCGTGCCGACCATGTTTATTGCGGAGATGAATCACCCGATGTTCAACATGTTCGACCTCACATCGCTACGGACAGGGATTATGGCCGGTTCCCTCTGCCCGATCGAAGTGATGCGCGCCGTGACGGAAAAAATGCATATCACATACATAACAAGTGTATACGGATTGACGGAAAGTTCGCCGGGCATGACACATTCCGTACTTGAAGATTCGTTCGAAGACCGCTGTACGACCGTCGGTCGCGAATATCCACTTACGGAAGTGGCTGTTATCGATCCCGAAACAGGCAAAGAGTGCCCCGCCGGCGTGCAGGGAGAAATGTGTTGCCGCGGATACCTCGTGATGAAAGGCTATTATAAGAACCCGGAAGCTACGGCAGAAGTCATCGACCGCAACGGATGGCTTCATTCGGGCGATCTCGGCATCAAAGATGAAAACGGCTATTACCGTATCACGGGACGTATAAAAGATATGATCATTCGTGGAGGAGAGAATATTTATCCGCGGGAAATTGAAGAATTTTTATATCATCTGGAAGGCGTCAAAGACGTGCAGGTCGCCGCCGTACCATCTCCCAAATATGGAGAAGAAGTAGGCGCTTTCATTATACAGAAAGACAATGCCGGCCTTACGGAAGATATTGTCATAGATTTCTGCCGGGGCAAAATCGCACGGCACAAAATACCGAAGTATGTATTTTTCATCAATGAATTTCCGATGACAGGAAGCGGCAAAATACAAAAATTCAAACTGAAAGATTTAAGCCTCCGCCTATTGGCCGAGCAGGGAATAAAGCCGGTATAAATGAAGAAAAACGGAAAAATGACCGAATATTGAAAGTTTTTGACTGAATATTGAAAGTCTTTCTGCTAAAAAAGTATTTACTTTGCACACGAAATTTTATTAATTACCTTAATTGACGAAACGATACATACTTGTTACATGAAATACAAAAAAATCATATTCTGGGCGATCATTTATTGCGGTATATTTTTATTACTGCAATATACTGCTTACCGGTATCATTTTTATTATATCGAACAGTTACAATTATTCCCGTCCAACCGCCAATATGCTTCCTGCGCCATTCTTCAGCCGGGAGGACTTTCCCGTTATGTAGCCGGTTTTATCGTTCAATTTTTTATCTTCCCGACTGCCGGAGCGCTTATCACGTCATTATTACTGACATCTGTCGGCATACTTACACAATGTTTAGCGGAAAAAACCGCTCTTTCCCGGATCACTTTTTTAGTAAGTCTTATCCCTGTCGGACTGCTCTTCATTCTGCACACAGACATGAATTATAATATACAGGGAACGATTGCATGCCTCTTTATGCTCATGGCATTGAATATGTATGTCGGTATAAATACGTTCATGAAAAGAATCGTAACCGGTATGATCATTGTTCCTGTCCTTTTCTTTGTAGCCGGGGCGGTTGTCTCATTATTTGCCATAATTGTCGCATTCTGGGAATTTATTCATAAAAATCCCGGACGGTATTTAAGTTTGATTCTATTTGCAGAAGTCGCTTTTATCGGGGTGGCATCCATCTATTTAAACTTGCACGGGGAGTTAAGAATGATCCTCTTGCCGGATGCATATTACGAGTTTCTTCTTAAAAACAAAATAATCTATTACACCTGGTGCGCCTTTCCCTTCGCATTGATTACTGCCCGGATATTCGGAAAAAGCAAATCCCGGTTATCGATATCGCCGGGAGCGGCAACCCTTCCCTGCAGAAAAGACGTGATAATCACGGCGTTGCAGGCACTTTCGTTTTTCACTGTCCTTACATGGATAAGCGTAAACGACAAACGCCTCATATTAAAAAGTGTCGAACAGGACTACTACCTGCGGAACTGCCGGTGGGATAAAATTATTGAAACATTTCCTGCGGAAAGATATAACCCGCAGATAATGAATGTCATGAATCATGCATTAGCACAAAAGAACCTGCTGGGAAACCGGCTGTTCGATTATAACCGGCAGGGGGGATACCAAAGCATTTTAGCCGAATGGGACGACACACATGTCAATGCTATTGCGCTAAGCGATATTTACTACCATATCGGAGATATCGCCGTCGCGCAGAAACTGGCATTCGAAGGCATGGTAATTTCGTTAAATAACGGGAATGTACGCTTATTACAAAGGCTTATTGAAACGAATCTTATTTCCGGGGAATACCCGGTCGCGGAAAAATACATACGCCTGCTGGAACAAACGCTTTTCTACAAGAAAAAAGCGCGTCAATACCGGACATTTTTATATAATGATGAGGCGGTTGAAAATGATTATGCACTTGGGAATAAAAGAAAAGCGTTTGTCAGAAATAATGTATATACGATTTCCAATAATATGTTCGAAACATTCGACCGCTTAGTGGAACACTATACGGTCAATCCGCTCCCTTTGCAATACATGCTGGCTATATGCCTGACAAATAAAGACCTGAAGACATTTCGTACTTTACATGAGAAGTATTTCAGGACAGACATGCTGCCGACCTTGTCAATCAGTCACCAGGAAGCACTGATCGCCCTGGAACAGGACAACCCGGGCTCTTGGATAAAAAACGGAGTTGGCGCAGAAGTGGAAAGAAGATTCAGAGCCTTCGACATGGATATGCATAACCGCCATCATCCCGATTTCAAGGAAAAGATGCGGTCGGCTCACGGCAATACATATTGGCATTATCTGTTGTTTAATGATGTAAAAACCGGAAAATCAAATTCATCCGAGAGTAACAAGCTATACTGGGATGATGCTCATCCTTACGCTCCCGTTATGGGGGGG
>JAITBC010000258.1 GCA_031283785.1 Tannerella sp.
TTGTACGTCTCCTGGGAGGGGAAGAAGCCCAAGGTGCTCAGTCGGTAATTCACCATCACCACACCGTTTTCGGCAAAACTTGTTCCGTCGTAGCGGGTTTCGTTCCCCGAACCCGCCGCCGTGAATGAACACATACACCGGGATCCCCTCTCCCCACCGGGCGCGGAGGGGGTATAGATGATATTCAGCGTAAGGCAAGCCTCGGATTGTTCCGGATTTGGTGTTATGACCGAGCTGTCCGGGTATTGGACGGCATGGGCCCGTAGGTCGTACATCCCCCCCCCCCCCCCGCACGCTCCCCTTGTTTGTGACGACCACCGGCGGCTCCCCGCCCCGCAGACCGTCCCGCTTTCCTGACGGGAAAACCGTCCCCGCCTGCAACAGAAATATCGCACATAGAATGCCGATACCTACCCGTTTTTGATAGTTCAATCCTATCCTCGTAAATATAATACGTGAGGAGTGAGAAGTCGAAAACGGGAGCGCGTTTCGCCCGCTCCTCCGGACGACTCCACCGCCGCCTCGCGACGGCTCCCCCTATGAACCACCACATACCGCACTTCGTCCGACTGGCCCAGGCGGCCCTTGTCGTTCTGCCAGTACGCCTCGCAGGATTTGAGGCGAAAAAAGAAATGTACCCAAAACGCGCAGTGGATTTCCCCCTCCTCCGGGGTCTGACCCCCAGTGTCCGCCTCTGACTCTACCTCTCCGCCCGGTTTACCCGCTGGACAAACACCTGCTTCAGCCACTGCATGATCTTCGGCAGTTCGAACCCATCCGCCGGCCTGATGTAAAACCTGATCCCGTCTCCCGGAACACCCGCTCAAAAATCGCCAGTGCCCTGCGGCGGCGAAGCGTATACCGGACGGTTATGCGATGTGCCATTTTGTTTTTATATCAAACATCAATACCAAGAATTAATACTGGAATATCGATATTCGACACTCCTCTAACCTGTAAATCCCAAGCAAATTGTTCAAAATATGAAACACCTGTACTCATATCATCTGCAAATATTTTCACTGGAACAATTTCAATTCCCGCGTCTATTATACCAAGATTTTTAAAAATGGTCATTTTTGCACATACATTATAAACCATAAATGCATATTTCCCAAATTGAACTTCTACGCCTAATTTCTTTGGTTCTTTGATAAAATCCATATCTCTAAAAGGTTTCATACCTGATGTCACAGCAGGTCTATACTTTTCAAGATAAGTTCCTTGCTCGTAATTACATTCAACTTTTCGGTGATACCAGCCAAGCGAATTAAACGAATTTTTGAAAGCCGTATTTAAATCACTTGGAGAAAAAAGCATCTTTCCCCGCATTGTTTTCTCTTTGCTTTTCTTAATTTTAAACTGCATAGCGTCAACGGAATTAATCACATGAATTATTTCAGCAAACTCTTCTTTATAGTTTTTACCTACAAATTCTTTTCCGCGATTAAAATTATATTCTGCGACAATTTTCATAATAGAGCCTCCGCATTATTTATTTACCCATTCCAATGGAATTTGTGATACTTTTTCTCTTCCGGTCGGCTCAAATATAGGTGTTCCTATTTTCCGTATTTTTAATGAACCATCTGCAAGTTTAGCGATCCGATCTTGTGTTATACTTAGATATTTTTTTTCTTTATCAATAATAACTCCACGTCTTTTTTGTTTTAATGCGGCAATTAAAGATGATCCAACACCGCCAAAAGGATCCAGCACACAATCATTTTCATTTGTGAACGCTAGCACACACCTTTCAATTAATTCAATGGGAAAAGAACAAGGATGTTCTGTTTTTTCAGGATGATTTGACTTAACATTTGGTATATCAATTATACCGTTATCCCATTCATCAACGATTATTTCCCAATAATCAGATGGGTTTTTACCTAACGGGTTTCCACTTGGTTTACCAATATTGTTCCCTTTATAATTTCGTTTTCCGGGATATTTTGATGGAATACGGACATTATCAAGATTAAAAGTATATTCATTGCTTTTAGTAAACCAAAGCAATACTTCATATCTTCCCGAAAATCGTTTGGAGGCGTGCAATCCGTGACCAAAATGCCAAATAATCCTGTTTCTTAATTTTAACCCCAATTTTTTAAATATAGGATAAAAATAAATATCCAAAGGGAATATTTCTCCTTGATCAACATAATTTCCAACCTGCCAGACAATACTTCCGTTAATATGGCAAGTTCGATATAGTTCCATAATTATTTTTTCCTGCCAATCTAAATATTCTTGCAGACTAACCTCTTGTTCATAAATTTTTCCAATATTATAAGGAGGCGATGAAACAATTAGTTTGAAAGTATTGTCTGGTAATTGTTTCAATATATTGAATGTATCGCCTTCCAACAATACTGCATCGGCGTTTTTTTCATAATAATCTTTTATTATATACTGATCAAACAATAAATTCATATCCATTTCCTCCGATTATTTAGTCTAGCGGACTAATTTATGCTTGTCAAGAGGGCATTTTTGGCGTTTTTTTGAAAACTTTTTCTTAAAATGAGTATAATTTTTTACACAATCAAGTCAAAATGGCATTTCGCATAACGTTCCGGCTGTATATGACGTTTTGCCAGCCCGAATAAGGGCTTGCGTAGCAAGACCAG
>JAITBC010000268.1 GCA_031283785.1 Tannerella sp.
AAATTGTAATAACGAGCAGCAAAGCCGGTTTATCCGTTGAAACGATCGCCGGCATCACCGGAATGACGACGGATAAAGTCTCCGAAATTCTTAACCGGACGAACGATAGAACTGCCGACGAATAAACCGGCCAAATCTTTTCCTGTATTTTGATTTAAGTTATGAGACCTTATTTCTTTTGCGGTAAGCGGCCGTTTGAAAGCGCTGAATGAGGAACTTGAACGGGAATATATCCTCCTTTGATCGAAGAGTTGAATTTATTTGTAAAATTTATCGAAAATATACCATAAAAATGGTATTGCAAACCAATCCGAACGCCACTACTTTTGCCGCATCAAATCACAAATTAAAACGAGATAAAATGAAATGGCTTTATTTAAAAAAATTAGAGAGAAAGATATTAACGATAGAATCTTCATTACATGAGGCAGAGCGATGTTACAGGCATTGAATGAAACGAATCAAATACCACAAAGGTAAAATTATTATTGAATTCAATAACAAAATCAAGAGATTTATACGTATTTCTTATTCATAAAAAGAAGCGTCCCTTAAACTCCGACTGCAAAATGGTAGTAAGGGACGCCTTAATTACTAAAATTTATTTAGCATGGCAAAATTAACAGATTTATTTGGAACTTCTAAGAAGTTTGTGTGTTTTTTTATCCTGTTTTTCATCGTATGTGCATTATCCATTGATGCACAGACACTTAAGGGGACGGCGCTTGACAGTCGGACGAATGAGCCGGTTATTGGGGCGAGTGTATTAATCAAAGGCGGCGCTGCGGGTAGCGGTACGGTCACCGATATAAATGGCGGGTTTACACTGGAAGTCACCGAATTGCCGGTCGTCATTGCAGTTAGTTACATGGGTTACAAACCGCAGGAAATAGATATTTACGAAATACCCGAATCTTTAATCATTCATTTATCGGAAGATTTGAATCTCTTGAATGAGATCGTGATAATCGGATACGGAAGCGTTAAGAAGAGTGATTTGACCGGCGCTGTATCTTCAATCAAAGAAGCCGATTTCAATAAAGGTGTCTCCGCTTCTGTGGATCAATTATTGCAGGGGACGACTCCGGGATTGAACATTCAGCAATCCAGTTCGGAACCGGGAGGAGGCGTCAATGTACGTATTCGGGGTAATAATTCCATCAATGCGGGAACCAGTCCTTTATATGTGATTGACGGCTTACCGATTGACAATTCGGGTAATTTGCCGGCGGCATCCGGTGAAGGAGGATTGGCGCTTAACCAAACGCCTAAAAACCCTTTAAATTCGCTTAATCCCGCGGATATTGCTTCCATCGAAGTGTTAAAAGATGCTTCTGCGACGGCTATCTACGGATCGAGAGCCGCAAACGGAGTGATCCTGATCACGACTAAAAAAGGGCAAAGCGGTAAAACAAAGGTGAATTACTCATTTGAAGGCGGTCTGCAAGTCATAGCCGGGAAGATAGATATTCTCTCTACGGCTGACTATATCAGGACCATTAACGAACTCGCTCTTGAACGCGGACAGTCTATCGTTTTCAATGACGCCGATATCCAACGGATCGGCAAAGGGACGAACTGGCAGAATGAAATACTGAAAGAGGCTTTCATTCAGAATCATAATTTTTCTTTTTCCGGAGGGAACGACGCACTTTCTTATTTTACCTCGTTTAATTATCTTCATCAGGATGGGATCGTAAAAAATACCGGTTTCGAAAAGATCGGCGCACGGTTGAACGTAGAAAGCATATTTGCCGCTCATGGACGTGTCGGAGTGAATTTCAGTACTGCCAGACTCAACGACAACAGTTTTGTTGACGGTAACAGTATCAATGAAAATACAGGTCCCGTTAATGCGGCGCTCCTCTACGATCCGACCGAACCGATCTATGATCCGGATGGTTCTTTCAGCCAATCCACTCATCTGACCATCAATAATCCGTTGAGTATAGTGAAAGGAGCGTCGAGTAAGAACGTTACAACCCGCACGCTTGGTAATCTTTTTATTGAATACGAGTTGATCGACGGACTAAAAGCCAAAGTGAATCTGGGCGCAGACTTGCAAAATCTTCGCCGGGATATTTACAATACACGTTTGACGATTCGCGGATATGCCCAAAATGGTATGGCCAATATTTCAACATTAGAGAGAACGGAAGTGTTAGGCGAATATACTATGGACTATAGAAAGCAAATCACTCCAAAAAATTTGATCGGCGTAATGGGAGGCGTTACGTATCAGTATTTTAATACAAGACAGTTCGCAGGTTCTATCAATAATTTCCCTTCGGATAACCTTCGTACGGATAATCTGGGGTTGGGAGATATTGCTACCGCATCGTTAAGCAGTAGCAGAGAGGATCATGCTTTGCTTTCGTATCTCGGACGGGTAAATTATACGTACGGCGACAAGTATCTTTTGACGGCATCTGTCCGGGCCGACGGTTCTTCCCGTTTCGGGACAAACAATAAATTCGGATACTTCCCCTCGTTTGCCGGAGGATGGAATCTTTCCAACGAGACGTTTATTCCGAAGTTCTTTAATAATCTGAAACTAAGGGCAAGTTGGGGTATCGCAGGGAATCAGGACATTGGAAATTACAGGTCGCTCAGCACTTATACCAAAGGAGCCACATTTGTTTCGGGAAGTTCCCTGTCAATAGGCACATCGCCTTCCCGCATCGCGAATCCCGACCTTAAATGGGAATCTACCACACAAACGGATGTCGGTATTGATGCTGTAATTTTTAAGGGACGGTTGAATATTACTTTGGATTATTTTCTGAAAAGTACACATGACATGTTGATTGATTTGCCTTTACCGAGGGCGACGGGATATACCTCTATTTTGTCGAATATCGGATCGTTGCAAAACCGGGGCGTCGAATTATATCTGACAGCCTCAATTATCGATAAGCGTCATTTCCAGTGGAACTCTTCCGTGAATCTGGCTGCAGTGAAAAATAAGGTAACGGATTTGGGCGACGTAAAGGAAATTCTTACTGGGAATGCCTCTAATATAGGTAATACGGCGATAATCGCCGAAGGTAAGCCTGCCTTTGCCTATTATGGATATAAAGTTATCGGCATATTCAAAAAAGAAGAGGAAGTGGCAGCTTCGTCTCAGCCTGATTCAAAGCGGGGTTTTCCCATCTACGAAGATGTGAATAAAGACGGGCAAATCAACGCCTCCGACCAGCAAATTATCGGCGACCCCTATCCCGATTTCACATACGGATGGCAAAACTCATTTACATACAAACGTTTCAGTTTCAGTTTTCTTTTGCAGGGACAACAAGGCGGCGAAACTTTTAACGGTAATATTATGGAGAGCATGTATCCGAGTAATTACCGGCGTAACATGCTTACAGCAACAGTTTCCGACCGTTGGACGGAAAGTAACCCGGACGGGAAATGGCCGTCGGGTACCGATCCGACTTCCTATGGAGGCGGGAAAGTGAATACGCTTGCCTTGCAGGACGCTTCTTACCTGCGTTTAAAATATGCGCAATTAGCATATAATCTTCCGGTAAACAGGAAACATATAAGCACTGCAAGTATTTATATCAGCGGCCAGAATATTTTTACCCTCTCCGATTACATCGGTTATGACCCCGAAGCCAATACCTTCGGAAACAGTAGCGCTCGTGTGGATTTGAATACTTATCCGTTAGCGCGTACATGGTCGGTCGGATTGAATTTAACGTTTTAAAATAATACAAAATAATTAATTTCATATGAAATCATATAAAATATATCTTTTAACCGCCGTATTATTATCTTTGTCTATTTATTCGTGCGACGGACTGTTGGATGAAACGATCTATTCCGAGTTAACGACAACAACTTACCTGAATACGACGGAAGCGAAGCAGGCGGTTTTGACTTCCGCTTACGGTAATGCACAGTTCAGGGAAAATTTTTATTTTTATGTTCCCGGTATGACTTCCGGCGAATTATGGAACGAATATGGTGCTATTGAATCGATATTTACTCCTTTATGTAATTT
>JAITBC010000290.1 GCA_031283785.1 Tannerella sp.
TCACGCCTCTAACGTCGGGAATAGCCATCGAATTTTCTACAAAGTCGGTATATATATCCAGTATCTTTATTGCTTCTTCTTCTGCCTCTTCGCGTGTCGCATGCGCAGTATGTCCTTCCTGCCACAGGAACTCGGCCGTCCGGAGAAACAGTCGCGTACGCATCTCCCAACGCATAACGTTTGCCCATTGGTTCACCAGGATAGGAAGGTCGCGGTAGGAGTGAATCCAATTTTTATAGGTATTCCATATAATGGTTTCCGACGTGGGGCGGATAATAAGTTCTTCTTCGAGTTTTGCTGCCGGGTCGACAATTATGCCTTTTCCGTCGGGGTCGTTTTTCAGCCTGTAATGGGTGACAACGGCACATTCTTTGGCAAAACCTTCAACGTGGTCGGCTTCACGACTCATAAACGACTTTGGTATCAGCAACGGGAAATATGCATTCTGATGTCCTGTTTCTTTGAACATATCGTCCAATGCCCGCTGCATTTTTTCCCAGATAGCGTATCCGTAAGGTTTTATAACCATACAACCACGCACAGCGGAATTTTCAGCCATATCGGCTTTTGTCACCAAATCCTGATACCACTGCGAATAATTTTCGCTTCGCGAAGTAAGTTCTTTTAATTCTTTTGCCATATTTACAGTTAAAATTAATATTGTTCTTTTTCATTCGGAAAATTGCCGTTTTTTACGTCTTTAATGTACGATTGAACGGATTTTGTTATGATTTCGAACAAATTCGCATATCTGCGTAAAAAACGGGGTGAAAATTCCTGATTTATGCCGAGCATATCGTGCATCACAAGCACTTGCCCGTCGGCATATTTCCCGGCTCCGATGCTTATTGTCGGTATAGTAAGTTCTTCCGAAACCTGTTTGGTCAGCTGCGCCGGAATCTTTTCCAGGACGATGCCGAAGCAACCGAGTTCCTCAAGTAAATGAGCGTCTTCGATAAGTTTTTGTGCTTCGACTTCTTCGCGGGCGCGCACGGCGTATGTCCCAAACTTATTGATGGATTGCGGCGTAAGCCCCAGATGTCCCATGATAGGAATACCGGCACAAAGGACCCGCTCAATGGATTCGCGGATTTCGGCGCCGCCTTCCATCTTGATGCAGTCGGCATGTGTTTCCTTCATGACGCGAATGGCCGAAGCCAGCGCTTCTTTCGAATTTCCCTGATATGTGCCGAAAGGAAGATCTACCACAACAAGTGCACGTTTTACCGCTTTCATTACCGACTTGCCGTGATAAATCATCTGGTCAAGAGTTATCGGCAAAGTGGTAATATTTCCCGCCATCACATTCGATGCGGAATCTCCCACCAAGATAACATCCATACCTGCCTGATCAATAATTTTAGCCATAGAATATTCGTAGGCTGTTAACATTGAGATTTTCTCTCCACGCTGTTTCATCTCAATAAGACGATGAGTAGTCACTTTTCGATTGTCATCTTTTACTGCTGTCGACATATTTCTTGTTTTTTACGCTGCAAAGATAATGCATGCCGGTAGCAATACAAAAAAAGAAGTCCCGTTTTTACCATAACCGCTCGTTATTGTCAAAAAGTTCTTTAATTGCAACGATTTGTTTTTTTGTTAGCGTTGCGGCAAAAAAACTGTGTTCATGGCGTTTCAGTCGATGGAAGTCAGAGCCGACATAATCATAATATCCGTTTTTCAGCAGTTTATCCGCTTTCTTTTGGGCGATATTCCCATATGCGCCCGTCATCGAAAGAAAATTTAGCTGAAAGGATATATTTTTTTGCTTAAGATATTCATAATCAAATTCTTCCATATAAACATAACGCTCCGGATGAGCAAGTATGAGAGAATATCCGTCAATTGCCGGCTGTTCCAATAACTTGACAAAATTTACCGGCGGCAACATATAGGAGGTTTCGACCAGCACATGCCGACCGGCATACGTAATGAGTCCGCTTTTCTTATGTTGTTCAAACGCCGCATCAAGCATATATTCCGCTCCGAGTTTTAATGCAGGGATATCGTTTATTTCATCCTTTTCAAGATGTCTGACAAGCGTTTCAAACGCCTGGGTAAGATAAGTTCTGTTGTTTTTTATAATATCCGACATCACGTGAGGTGTCAGATACATACGGCATATTCCTTTATCCTTAAGCCAACGCAAAACTTTTACAGCCTCTTCATAAGTCCCTGTTCCATCGTCGACACCCGGAAGTATGTGACTGTGAATATCCGTTATACCATGCAATAAACCGGATTCGACGAATGATTTACGAGGTCTTATAAAGTTAATAATATGCATATTACTATTCCTCTTTATAGCCGTAGCCATAGCCGTAACCGTAGCCATAACCGTAGCCGTAATTTATACCGAAACCAATACCATTAAGAATAACTGCCATATTTTTCAGTTTTTCTTCATGATACAAATGTTCTATATCAGGCAACAAACGACGGTCCATTTTTCCGGCACGTATAATATATAATGTAAGGTCTGCAATACGATTCGAGATCATGGCATCGGCAATTATTCCTGCCGGCACGCTATCTATTACAATATAATCATACATATCATGCAGTATGTTTATTAATTCATCAAGACGCGGGCTTAAAAGCAATTCTGCCGGATTAGGAGGTTCAGGGCCGGAACGTATGATGTCAATTTTCGGATAATTATCATCCTGTATGATTAACGATTCTACATTTAAAACAATTTTCGATAAATAGCTTGTCAGACCGATATCATATCCTTCTATATTTTTGTGAGCGCTCATTCCTTTCCCAAGCGTACCTTTACGGATATCCATGTCGACAAGTATGACCTTTTTCCCTGTCATTGCGATACTTATCGCCAGGTTGGAAGCCACAAACGTTTTGCCGGATCCCACATTTGTCGACGTAGTCATAATAACTTTCATATCATCCTGTTTAACACGCATAAAATCCATATTCGTACGTATAATACGAAAGGCTTCCGATACGGGATCGCGTCCGCTTTCTTTCACGATAACATTCGTTTCGCGTTCTTTAATTGCTTTTATTTTCTTAAATGGTATTTCGCCAAGGAACGGTATTGAAAGGATTCCCTGTAAATCTTTTCGTCCACGAACCGAGATATTGGATATCATCAAGATATAAAGCATGCCGGATGGAATGGCCAATCCTATCAGAAATGCCGCCATTAAAACAATCGTTTTACGTGGGGATACAGGGATCGTAGAGCCGGTTGCCGCATCGATTATACGGGCTGTGCTTTCCGTTATTGCCTTATTAATTGCATTTTCTTCCCGTTTATTGAGCAAATACAGATAGAGTTGTTCTTTAATCAGCTGCTGGCGGCTTATGCTCGTCACTTCCGTCTGTTGTTGCGGAACGGCGGAGATACGCGCCTTTGTCCTTGCCGTTCGCGCTTTTACACTGCGCAACTGTATGTCCAGATTAACGATAAGATTATCAATCGCCCGCATTATATTTTGCCGCATGGCATTAAGGGTATTATTAAGGTTCTGGACAACAGGGTTTCGTTCGCTGCTATTTTCAATAAGACGGTTTCTTTTCAGCAACGTCTCATTATAAGTTAAAATCTGCCCTTCGACATTGATATCGTCCACCCCTGTATTCGATGGTATCATTTCGGTACTGTTCGACGGATTAGAGAGATGTTGGCGAATATAGGTTGCCATCGAATGTTGATTCTGCAGTTTTATGATTTCCCTGTCCGTTTCGCTACTTTCCTGTAAGGCAAGTTGTGCATCGCTCAGGATATCCGTCAGTTGGTGCGCTATCTTATATGATTGTATCTGTTGGTCAACGTTTCCAAGTTCCTGTTCGATAATGATCAGCCGTTCGTTGATAAAATTTTCCGTATTTACTGCCATCAGGTTTTTATCGTTGATAGCTTCCTCGTTATAGATTGCAATAACGGTATTCAGTAAGTCTTCGGCGCGTTGGATGGATACATCTTTTATAGAAAGGTCTACGACAGAAGTTTGTTTATCCGCAAGATTAACCATCATTGCTTCACGATAATTGTTTATAACGGCTTTAATGTTTGACTTTGTAACGGTAACAGGTTTTTCCAGCCATGTTTCATTATACCACAATGTGGGGGTAGCAATCATTTTACCGACAGACGTATTAACGGTATCGTTAAGGTTAACAACGATCATCTGTTCATTCTTCATGCCGTCGGTTTCAAAATCCCACAGGGCAATCTCATTATCCTTAAGAAACTTAACCTTGAACGTAATCCATAGATTATCTTCAACATCTTTAAATGTAAAAATTACAGGTGAATTGGTATAAAGTTCCTGTGTCCGTAATCCTTCTTGCACTGTATAACTAACATTCAGTCTCAGACGCCGTATGGCTTCTTCCATCATGCTGTTACTTTTAAAGACAATCATTTCGTTATATACGTTACTCTTGCCTTCGAAAATAGAAAGATCTTGAAACATAGTCGTTTCCATGCTATTCGTTTTATCATCTTTGATAAGAACCGTTGCCTTACGTTCATATATTACCGGCGCCCACATCAAGTATACGATTGCAACAGCAAGGCATAGTATGACAGACATTACATACCAATACCATTTGCCGAGTACAATATGGAATATGTCTGTCATATTTATAGATATTTCATCTTCTTTTACCGGAAAATTTCCTCCGTTTATACATTGTTCACTCATATTTATTTTACTTTTTACTTACACTTATAATCACGCTTGTTGCCGTCAAAAAGACTGAGACTATCGACAACCATGCGCTTATATTATTGTTTTGATTGATATCACTTTGTTGTATCCTGCGCTTGTTGGGTTCGACATAAACGATATCGTTTTGCTGAAGGTAATAACATGGCGAGTTGAAAATATTCGTGCTTGAAAGGTTATGATACAAAATCATACGTTGTCCTTTCGCCTCACGGACAACAGCGATGCGATCACGGCGACCGTAAATGGTTAAATCACCGGCCATACTTAACGCCTCAAGTATGGTAATACGCTCGCCTGTAATATTAAAACTTCCGGGACGGTTAACTTCTCCCTGTACGGATATTTTGAAGTTAAGAAAATTCACGGTGACAATAGGGTCTTTCAACAATCCGTTTGACTTTAGTTCAGACTTTATAAGGTCGCGCAATTCGTTTCTGGAAAGCCCTTCCACATGAAGTTTTCCAATTACAGGGAAATCAATATACCCCTCTTTATCAACAAGATATCCCAAAACTCGTTGTTGGCCGTACATTTCTCCTCCTACATAATAATTCACAACAGGAAGGTTAAATGGTAAAGCGGCTTCGGTTGCCTGACTGTTTACCATAATGGCCAACAAGTCATCTTGATGAATATAGACGTCGTACTTTTCGACATTTTTATACGACTCGTAAAGTCCTGCATCCTGAAAATAAATAATATCTTTAGGCGTACCGCATGATGACAGCAGGACAACCGCAAATGACACAAGAAACACTGTTAATCTCATATTTTCCTGATTTTATAATCCTTTTTTAATCTTTAGAAATACAAAGGTAAAAAAATATTTTTCAAGTTATCTCTATTCACAGTCAAATTCATTATTTTTTTTTACATGGTATTGTCTGTTTTCTCATCTAATCCGGTTTACCGGAGCCACACTTTCCATGTTGACACAGACGGTTGCCATTAATTGCTTAATGTGTAATACAAGATATTTTTTCTTTATCCTCACTATTTTCCCTGATATATTTTTCATCGAACCGGTCAGTATTTCCACCTCGTCGCCTGTACATAACACTTTACCGGACGTTTCCTCGATAAACATTCTTATCATATCAATTTCCTTCTGACGTATTATAGCCGGCTTTCCATCGTAAAATACGACTTTAACGACACCGTATATTTTATACATACTGAAGATTTTCCCCGCATTACATTTCACAAAAATATAAGAATTAAACAACGGTATATCGACAATTTTAACACGATCGGACCATACGCGCGGCGAACGGTGAAGAGGCAAATAACATTCAAGGCCATTCTGTTCAAGTTTTTCCTTCACGCGTTTTTCCGCCCGCGGCGAAGTATACAATGCATACCAGTTAAGATTATCAGGATATACGGCTATGTTTGCCACATTTGATATTGTACGTTCTTTTACTTCCGTCATTTTTCTATGTTATTCAATAGAATCAAAGCATCGGAAGGCACATCTGTTGTCACAAAATCAGCTCCCTGTTCGACCATTTCTTTTATGATAGCAGGATCATTCAGCGTCCAGACATTAATGCCAAGACTGAGTTCCTTTGCTTCTTTGAACCACTTCGGATTTTTCCGCATTACGTCATAATGATAGTCAAGCCCGGCAAAACCCAGTTCTTTAAGTTGTCGGGGTGAAAGATCGCCGTTAAGATAATAAACCGGGATCTCCGGTGCCAGACGTATAAATTCTTTCCCGGCGTCAATACTGAAAGTAATAAATTCCGTTCTGTAAACCAACTTCTTTTCCCGTATCATTTCTATCGAACGGCGTGCCGCTTCACGGCTAAGTTCCGGCGTATCCTGCCGTTTAAGTTCAAAGACAAGTTTTATTTCAGAATTGCTACGGCGCGCCATTTCAAGAAATTCGCGCAATGTAGGAACACATTCTCCGTTGGAGAGTTTCAAGTCTTTACAATAAGAATACGGCGACTCATGAATGTTTATTCCCCGAATTATGTGATCGTGCGACAGAACAAGGACGCTGTCCGCCGTCATTTGTACATCAAACTCGGAGCCATAAACTCCTATTTCGGCAGCACGTTCGAATGAGCGAATCGAATTCTGAGCCGAACCGGATGTCTGCCAGTAACCACGGTGAGCTATCACTCTCGGAGCATCCTGTGCCGATAACGGGAATGTAAACAGAACAGTTAACAGTGTATATTTAAACTTGTCCATCTTTTTATTGTTATTATTTAAATTACTTTACCAAAAAATATCTTTCGATTATATCGTCTTTTCCTTATCTCAGATCAATAATCTCCACATCCGGATATTTATTTTCCGGGAATGTGAACATATCATCGGGAGGAGAATCCTCTTTCAATTCTTTCACATGGATGACGTTTCGCATATTGTTACGCATCGTCACAACAAGTTTCGCAGGTAACGAGGTACTTTTTTCTATCTGTATTTCGATCCTTTCGATATCGTCTTTTTTCTTTGGAGTCAAAGCGATATCGCATGCCGTTTTTGCATTGGCGGAAGTACTCTCTCCGATATACGAGACATTAAAATCTTCCTGATAATCCTCCAGCAAAATCATCGGATTGAGAAACCTCAGATCGCTTCCGGAAGGAGTATTCATATTAACTTCTCCGGTTCGCGGCATATATGTCCATTGTGTAACGCCATCAAACCATGTCATCATATCCGGCGTCGTCAGAACAAACTTATCACCTTTCATTACAATCGTCCCTTCAAAACTTTCGGAAATACCGCTTTTATCCGAACGAATATGAGTTATAAAATTTATTGCCATGCCATCCCACTGTTTATATATCTGTGATGTTTTTCCAATAATAGCTTTTGCATCAGCCGTTTGTGCCGACGTATCGAGCGATACTGCAATAAACATTATTATAACAAACGTTAAACGATATGATATTTCTTTCACAAACGATTCTTTTAAGTCAAAAAAAAGTCGGCTCGGTGATTTGATTTTGTTTTGATTCAATTGTGCTTTTTCCATTGTTTGCTTCGGTTTCAATTGTTTTGCACCATATTAAGTATTTTCCCAAGCGCATATTCATCGGCAATAAGTACCTGCCGTTTATTACCTTCGAAGGGGCCGACAATATTTGCAGCTTCAAGCTGGTCCATCAGACGTCCGGCACGATTATACCCGATTGCAAACTTCCGCTGTATAAGAGATGTTGAGCCTTGTTGCTGGAGGACAATAAGGCGGGCGGCTTCTTCGAAAAGAGGATCGTAGCCCGACAGGTCAACAGCATTTCCTTCTCCTGCCCTTCCTTCGTCCAGGACTTCCGGCAGTTTGTATGCCGTCTCAAAACCGGCTTGGTTACCTATATATTTAACTATACTTTCAATCTCGTCCGTGTTGACCAATGCACATTGCACACGGCTCATATCATTTCCCTGCGAGAAGAGCAAATCTCCGCGTCCGACAAGTTTATTCGCTCCCGGAGAGTCAAGTATTGTTCGCGAATCTATCATCGACGACACTTTAAACGCCACACGCGCCGGAAAGTTGGCCTTTATCGTACCCGTAATAATATTCGTCGAAGGGCGTTGCGTTGCAATGATCATATGTATACCTACCGCACGGGCTTTCTGTGCAATACGGGCAATAGGCATTTCGATTTCTTTGCCGGCAGTCATTATCAGATCGCCAAACTCATCAATCACAACTACAATATAAGGCATAAATTTATGGCCTTTTTCGGGATTAAGATGGCGACTTATAAATTTGGAATTATATTCCGAAATATTACGGACATGAGCATTCATAAGCAAATCATAACGATTATCCATCTCCTTACAAAGTGATTTAAGGGTATCTATTACATTATTAAAATCGGTAATAATCGCATTATCCATATCCGGGAGTTTGGCCAGATAATGGCGTTCAATATCTTCGTAAATATTAAACTCGACCATTTTCGGGTCGACAAGAACGAATTTCAGCTCCGCAGGATGTTTTTTATATAACAATGATGCAATAATCACATTCAGTCCGACGGATTTACCCTGTCCCGTAGCGCCGGCCACCAACAAATGAGGCATTTTTGTCAGGTCGAACATAAAAACCTCATTAGTTATCGTACGTCCCAATACAATCGGCAATTCATATTTCGATTCGCCGAACTTACGAGATGCAACAACCGACTCCATGGATACGATCTGTGGATTTTTGTTCGGCACTTCAATCCCGATCGTCCCTTTACCTGGCATAGGAGCAATAATACGTATGCCCAAGGCCGACAGGCTCAATGCGATATCATCTTCCAGGTTTCTGATTTTAGCTATACGCACCCCTTTGTCGGGTACTACTTCATAAAGCGTGATAGTCGGCCCGACCGTAGCTTTAATAGAGATGATATTAATGCCGAAATCTTCCAATGTTTTCCTGATACGCCGCTGGTTGTCATTTTGCTCGGCCATATCGATTTGTTTGTCGGTCTGTTCATATTTTTTTAACAAATTCATTTCCGGGAACCTGTAACCGGATAAATCAAGACGAGGATCATAAGCTCCCAATTCGGAATTGTCATAAGGTTCGTCTTCTTCCGGGGGTATCACGATAAACCCGTCTCCATTGATTGTGTCGTTGCCACCCGGCACGCCGGTTCCCCTCCCGGAAGCGTCGCCGTCACCTTTACCCGACTTGTTGCCATTAGCCGGCTTATAACCGCCCTTAACATCGGGAGCTTCTTCTCTCCCGCTATATATAAAGATGCCGTCATCATCAGGATCATCAGGATCAGGATCATCAGTCTCATTTCCATCAGAATCTTTGCCATCTTCACCTTCACCGGGATTTCCTTTTCCGTCACCTTCGGGAATCCTTTTCTCTTCCGGATGATTTTTCCTTCTTTTCCAATTCATGCTGCCGAAAGACAATTTTGATTGTAGAGCCGGAACCGTCCGATGGCTCAAAAATACGGCGACCATTATAAATCCGGCAAGCAGTATAAGTATTACGCCGACATATCCGATATTATCCTTAAGCCACTCCAGCAGATAATAGCCATGCAGACCGCCCGGATGAAAAAACAACATATCACTCACAGGGGAAAACACAAAAGTTAACAAAAGCGACGTCCATACGGTTAATACGGAACATATAAAAAAACGCCGAAGAAGATTCATCCGGCAAAGTTTCATTAACCGGAATCCTGCCGAGCCGATGAAAAACAGCAGAAAAAAAGAAGATATGCCAAACCAGCTGTTCATTATCACATCCGATATATACGCACCTCGCAAACCTGCCCAATTCGATACGCTCCATTTTCTCGAAATAAGGTCGCTTATCACAAGATTATTAACAATATTCTGGTCTGTCGCTCCCGTAAAAAAATATGAGAACATCGCAATTCCCGTATAAACAGAGAAAAAACAAATCAGAAGTCCTGCGATAAAGTGAATCCGTCCGCTTGCTGTATAATGTTTTATCGATTCGAAAAATTGATTTTTATGTTGTATTTTTTCGTTTTTCTTACGTTTCATTGTCATAAAACTCATTTTTGTATATAACGAGACAAAGGTAAAAAAAATAATTAATAATCGATTATTGATAATTTACAATAATTTTCAACATGTCGTTTCACACTTGCATGAAAACGCCGAAACTTCTTTATTATAAAGGGAAAGGTGGCTATACCTCAGAACGCTGTTTCACAAAACGCCTTTTGTGCTGGGCAGTTCATATTTATAAACATTGCGTTCAACAGCCATTTTAATGGCTTTGGCAAGGGCTTTGAATATACCTTCGGCTTTATGATGTTCGTTTTCGCCTTCTGCTTTTATGTTAAGATTCATTTTGGCGGCATCACTCAACGACTTGAAAAAATGAAGAAACATATCCGTCGGCATCTCTCCAATCTTTTCACGCTTGAACGTCACATCCCAAACGAGCCACGGACGCCCGCCGAAATCAAGCGCTACACTGCACAGGCAATCGTCCATCGGCAAACAATATCCATAACGTTCAATGCCGCGCTTGTTACCCAATGCTTTTAACAAAGCTTCGCCAACGGCAATCGCCGTGTCTTCTATCGTGTGATGTTCATCTACATGAAGGTCACCATCGACTTTGACCGTCAAATCCAGACCTCCGTGCTTCCCTATCTGTTCAAGCATATGATCAAAAAAACCTATTCCCGTAGATATATCGCATGCGCCGTTTCCATCCAGATTAAGGTTCACGCATATATCGGTCTCTTTTGTCTTACGTTGCACGGTAGCTTGCCGTTCTCCGGCAAAAAGAAAATCTTTGATCTTATCCCACGAATCAAAAGTATAAAAACCTGCTTCATGAACTTTTTGATCTCCATGTTCCTCTTTAGTTGCATTTTCTTTGCGATACGGAATATAAGCGTTACAATTATTTTCCGCAAATATCCGAATACCTTTGCATCCGAGGTTTTTTGCCAGCTCCATGTCTGTTTCCCGGTCGCCAATGACATATGAATTTTCAATGTCATAATCACCTGCCATGTATGCACCGAGCATTCCCGTCCGCGGTTTGCGATCAGGCGAGTTGTCTTCCGGGAAAGAGGTGTCGACAAGTATATCATCAAAATACACGCCTTCGCCGGCAAACACTTCAAGCATTTTACGCTGTACGCGATCAAAATTTTCCTGCGGATATGAAGGTGTACCCAAACCATCCTGATTGGTAACGATAACGAGTTCAAAATCAAGATTCCTGCAAATAAAACACAAATTACGTATAACTCCCGGAAGAAATGCAAGCTGTTCAAGCGTGTCAACTTGAAACGTAACGGGAGGTTCTGCGATAAGCGTACCGTCGCGGTCAATAAATAAAACTTTCTTTTTCATCCGTTCTTCACTGTAACAAAAACAAGACTTAAATTCCGGTTTTCGTTAATCGCTTTTCTTATAAAAATCATCAATGTCAAAAAGGCAAGTCGGAGTTATCATCCGACGGAGATAATTCCGGCTCTATCGACGATTGATGCGCAGGCTGTGCAAACCCGGCGTCGGCCGACACTTCTTCGTCCGGCTCTATTTTCCATGCCCGGATATCATTATACCAGCGACCGGTATATTCACGGCAGTCAATATCAAAACTCACTTTCAATGATTGCCCTTCCCGGATATTATACTGATCTATTTTGTCACCCCAAAGGTTAAACATCATCTTACGCGGATACTGTGAATGTTGTTCGTATTCGATTACATACTCCTGCTTTTTCCATGTTCCGTTTTTCCCCTCCCCTGTCTGAACAGGCTGTACGGCAATAATTTTTCCTTTTACTTCCATAATTATAATTGTTTTAATTCATTTAATAAGGTTTCGTTTTCTTCAGCAGTCCCGACCGTTATACGCAGACATCCAAGGCACATAGATATGTTATTACGGTTACGCACCACGATACTTCTGCTTATCAATTTGTTATAAACGTCATTGGCATCGGGGACTTTCACTAACAGGAAGTTCGCTTCCGACGGATACGTTTTTTCTATCAAAGGAATCGCAGCCAGTTTTCCGGCTAAGATTTCACGCTGTTCAAGCAACATCTTCACCCATTTTGCCTTGCGGCCCTCATAATTCAACTGTTCGCTTACAAACTTTTGTGTCAGCATATTGATATTATACGGATATTTTACATTATTCAGATAGCCTGTAATCTGCTCGGAAGCAAATGCCATTCCACACCTTACGGAAGCAAGCCCCCATGCTTTGGAGAACGTCTGCAAAACAATCAGACCGGAATATTCATCCAACATTTCCAACCATGACGGCTGAGACGAAAAATCAATATACGCTTCATCCATTACAATGATTCCTCCGAAACCGTTCAACACTTTCATAACCTCGTTACGATCCATAAGGTTACCCGTCGGATTATTCGGTGAACAGAGAAATATCACCTTCGTTTTTTCGTCGACAGCCTCCAGGATACGCTTTGCATCAAGCGAATAATCATCATTCAGCAAAACTTTGCGATACTCGACACGATTAATGTCGGCACATACATTATACATATTATATGTAGGGTCCATCGCAACAATATTATCTTCTCCCGGTTCGCAGAAGATACGTATAACAAGGTCTATCGGTTCGTCGCTTCCTACTCCCAACATGATCTGTGAAGGGCGTACATTTTTAATTTTAGCGATTTTCGCTTTCAATTCCTTCTGCAACGGATCCGGATAGCGGTTATAAGGGACATTCATCGGGTTTTCATTTGCATCAAGAAAAACCGAAGCTTCCCCTTCAAACTCGTAACGCGCACAAGAATAAGGTTTTAGATTACGTATATTGTCTCTTACCAATCTTGATATATCAATCATAACACAATAACAATTTGTGGGCAAAGATAGTATAAACCGAAAGAAAAACAAAACAAATTTGCTTGTTTTTTGCAGATTCAACCATCAAATTTTCATCGTTTTTATTTGGAGTTTGTTGCATTTACTGATTGAACTTACACAACCACTATATCCCATTAGAGGGGTTTCTGATATTCATTTGGAAAATCCGGCGCCCGCTATTGTTTCTTTTTCCCGAATGTAAGGGATAAGATGATGGAGACTGTCAGTAAGAAGACGATTATGCCTAATGACACGTAGTTTGAGATATGAAAATCATATTCGAACATGGATGAAAATTCGTTTATACACATTTTCACTCCGATAAAGGACAGGATGCCGGCTAATGCATATTTCAGATAATAGAAATATTTCATTACGCCGTTAAGGGCGAAATATAACGAACGCAGGCCTAATATGGCAAAGATATTGGAAGTGAAAACGATGAAAATGTCTTTTGACACGGATAACACGGCAGGAATCGAATCTACGGCAAAAACGACGTCCGATGCTTCTATAAATATGAGTGCGACAAAAAAAGGCGTCGCATAAAGTATTTTGTTCTTGCGTATAAAAAAACTCGGATCCGAAGTGTCGTCTATTACGGGCATCATCTTACGAAACCAACGGATGATGAAGTTTTTACCCGGATCAAAATCATCTTCATCCTTTTTGTTTACTATCATATGTATACCCGTGTAAATCAGGAATATACCGAATATGTACATAATCCAGCTGAAATTTTTTATAAGTGCTACACCGGCGAATATAAATATCGCACGCATTATCAACGCCCCGAAAATACCCCAGAACAACACTTTATGTTGATATTTCGAATCGATATTAAAATATCCGAATATCATGATGAAAACGAACAGATTATCAATGCTAAGCGACTTTTCCAGTATATAGGCCGTAAAAAAATCAAGCGCCTGGGCTTTCCCGAACAGATAATAGATTCCTGCATTAAAGATAAGCGCTAACGATATCCAGAAAAGACTCCAGAGTAATGCTTCTTTTATTTTAACTTCGGTATTTTTCTTGTGAAAAACGCCAAGGTCAAGCATCAGCATAACAATAACAAATACAATAAAACCAATCCAGTAAGTAATATTTATCTCCATCACAACGTAATTTTTATTTCTTCATTTTTCCCATCTGCAATAACGGCAATTACGGGTTAGCCTGCCAGTGCGCCGATATCACCCGATCTGCGATGCAAAGATACAAATAAATCTTTTATTTTCCCTGACACGGAATATTTTCGGCGATTCGGCAAAAAATGTTGCATGGATATGCTGGAAACATATCCATACAACACCATCTCAACTTCATTCTGAAAAAGTCAGTCTGTCTCTATCAGGATCGGTCAGCCGTGCTTCATTATCTCGTTTACGGCTTCCGACTCAAGATGTTCCCCTACTTTCCCGTCAAATGAAATTTTAAAAGAATAAGCATATCCGCAAGGCCTGTTTTTGGGGAATGAAAGCTTCAATCCGTCGTTTGTCTGTTCCCATTTTATTTCCTCATCAGAGCCTAACATGCTTACTTTTATTATTTTCGTATCGGATACAACTTCTTTATTCAACGATTTTATAACAGTACCGGCATCATCCCAATTCAATACAATGGCATACAGATCATTCCCTTTCGTGGTAAAGCGAATATCGCGTACCGTATAGGCAGTGGCCGCATTATCGGTAAAAGACCCTTGCGTCGGTTCGGCTTCCCCTTCCCCGAACTTTTTCCAGCAACGGGTACCATAAATAGCTTCGCCATTCACTTTCAACCATTTTCCGACAGACAGCAAAATATCCTTCTGCTCGTCCGTAATTGTACCATCGGCACGAGGGCCGATATTCAGAAGCAGATTCCCGTTTTTACTTACGATATCGATCAAATCATGAACGATCTGTTCCGGCGTTTTATTTTCTTCACCATCAACGTACGACCATGATTGCTTGCCGACAGAAGTATCTGTTTGCCACGGGAATAACATCATTTTCCCCGATTTGCCGCGTTCTACATCCCATACCTGTATATTCGTCGGATAACCCTGTTTTGTATTGACGACCACATCCGCTCCCCAGTCAAGCGCATTGTTATAATAATAAGCCATGAACTTATTGAAGTAAGGCATCAGGACAGGATTATTCACCGTCCAGTCAAACCAGATGAGTTTAGGTTCATATTTATTTACCAGTTCATAAGTATGTGCAAGCCACTCACGCGCCTGATCCTCAGTATATGCTTCCTGTTCATAACGACGGCCATATAAAGTAATACTCATATCCTGCACATCCGAAGGAAATTTCATGCCTCCGTTATAAAACCACGCATTTTCAGCCCGGTGAGTCGACAGGCCGAATACCATACCGTTCTTTTCAACGGCCGTTTTCAACAGGCCTGTAATGTCTTTTTTCGGCCCCATTTTTACGGAGTTCCATTCGTTCAATTCGCTGTCGTACATCGAAAAACCATCGTGATGCTCCGCTACGGGAACAACATACCGCGCTCCGGCCTCCCTGAACAATTCCGCCCATTCATCGGCATTGAATTTTTCCGCTTTGAACATAGGAATAAAATCCTTATAACCAAATTTCGTATGTGCGCCCCATTTTTCAATATGGTGAAGATATTCCCTGCTGTCTTTCTTATACATATTACAAGGATACCATTCATTCCCGAAAGCCGGGACGGCATACACGCCCCAGTGTATAAATATACCGAACTTAGCATCAACGAACCATTCCGGAAATTTATATTCCCCGGCGATGTTCGCCCAATCGGGCTGAAACACTTCCGTCCCTTTAGGCGATGCCACCGAATCAATATTTACGGAGACTTTATCTGTATTCTTACATGACACAAATATGCTCCCGACCAACAATAAACTCAAAAATGTTTTCATAAAAATATAATTTAAAGTGTAAAAATCGAAATTTAATCAGTTCTGCAAATCATCCGGCAAAAGATTATTCATATAAATAAAAAATCCTGTCCATCAACTTCCATTTTTCGGAAGAAGTCGCTTTAGGGTCCGATTGCTGGAACACGGACATATATTCTTCCCATTCGCTTTGGCGCGGCAGACCCGCCAACCGTTCAAACGCCTCGTCCCAATTAAAATCCAACGGCGTCTCCACTATCATAAAAAGCCTTGTCCCGATGTTATATATTTCCATTTCAAGGATACCGACGGAACGGATACCTTCGCGTATCTCCGGCCATTGACAGGCCTCGCTATGTCGCTTTATATATTCCTGTATCAACTCCGGGTCGTCTTTCAGATCCAACGTCTGACAATAACGCTTTACAGGCTCAGCGTATTTTTTCTGGGGATACCCCGTTTTTTTCTCATTCATAGTCATTTATATTTTATATTATCACTTTTATTCCGACATGTTTTTTATATATGGAAGTTCCGGTAAATTTTTAAAACCATAAAAATCCGCTGCATTTTTACCCAGAAACAACGATTTTTCCCTGTCGCCGAGAAGATTGGACTTTACAATAAAATCGTACGACATGCGATAAGTTATAGCCGTGATGGTACGCGGATAGTCCGACCCCCACATAAGTTTTTCCATGCCAACAAGTTCTATTGCTTCCTTAATAGCCCACACCGCTCCTGTAAAAGGATAAAACTCGTCGTTGAAAAGCCATGTTATCCCACCCGATTCAATCCTGACATTTTCGTTACGCGCAAGTTTCACCTGTTCCTGCCAGTCTTTACGCGTGACCATTCCAAAATGCCCGATCGCAATCTTCAGAGCCGGACATTCCGCAATAATCTCCTTCATTTCGGGGACCTGTTCGGCGCCGTCTGCCAAGTCTATCGACAGGATGACGCTGTTCTCCTCCATAAGTTTGAACATTCGCATCATATCTTCGCCGACAAGCGAAATCTTTCCCTTATCCGTAACCAGCCGGTTCGCCGGTATTTTCATCGCCCGGAAACCCTGTGCCATCAACCGTTCGGCATGATGACTGCAGCCCGGTTCCCGTACATCGGCCATTCCGCAGCAAAGAAAACGTTCCGGGTATTTTTTCTGTACTTCCAGAAGATAATCGTTTTGCAGTCCGTCGATATACTCCTGTGTGACAACAGCAGCCGAGACCTGGGCATAATTCATATTCGAAATAAAAATTTCAGCCGTATTCCTTCCGTCAATGATAAAAGGCGGAAGCATCTGACGTATTTCACCCATGAAGCATGACTGTCCGTTCTCCAGCGTTTTTATATCCTTTCCTTCTACCGTCGTATCTTGCCGAAGCCAGAGGTGAGAATGTGCATCAATAATCGGATGTATCATAATCAGAAACGTATTAAAATTCTAAAGACATCTCCCGGATTTTCCGCCCAATAGTCCAGTGCCCGCAGGGCTTCTTCCGGTTTGTATATTGCCGTGATCAACTTATCAACGGGACAAATTCCCCTTTTCATATATTCCATTACCGCTTTAAAATCCTGCGGCATCGCATTACGCGAGCCTAAAATATTCAGCTCTTTTTTCACAAAATACGGTGTATCAAACGGTATTTTTTCTTTCGCATACCCTATATATACGACACGGCCGGTAAAGGCGACTTCCGATACGGCTGCCAAATATGTGTCCGGGCGCCCAACGGCCTCAATAACGACATCGGCGCCACATCCGTCCGTTATCTCCCGGATGCGTTCGTGCATTTCTTCTTTTTGCGAATTAATTGTATAATTAGCGCCTGTACATCGCGCCAACTCCAATTTTTTATCGTCCACATCCACCGCTATCACTTTTGCACCGCGAAGTGAGGCACGCACAACAGCGCCCATACCGATCATACCGCAACCGATAACCGTCACCGTATCCACATCGCTTACTTCGGCACGGTCGACGGCATGAAATCCGACGCTCAAAGGTTCTACTAATGCAAGATCGCGGACGGGAATCGCTTCGCCGGCAATCACCTTCTCCCATGGGACAAGCAAATATTCCGACATGGCGCCGTCGCGTTGCACTCCTAACGTCCTGTTAAATTCACAAGCGTTCGGACGCCTGTTTCGGCATGCCGGACATTTACCGCAACTTGTGTAAGGGTTTACCGTTACATTCATTCCGATTTTCAGACAATTCGCAACATCATCCGCAACAGCTTCAATCACAGCGCCAATCTCGTGTCCGGGGATAACCGGCAATTTTACTAACGGATTCAAACCTTTGAACGTATTGAGGTCTGACCCGCAAAAACCCACATATCCTACTTTCAGCAAGACACTGCCCTGTTTTAGTTCAGGCTTCTCCATCTCGGCGATCTCGACACGACCCGGCGCCATTATTTTTATTGTTTTCATAACATCCAGACTACAATTTTCATAAAATCCAAACTACAATTAACATCTCTCATTTTCTAATTTCCTTTTTTTACAGCCATCTAAATTCATTAACGCCTGATATTCATCCGTTCTGCCGTTTCGGTCATCCGTTCATACAGCCGACCGTTCAGCTATTCACCCAAGTATCACGATATCCCGGTTCAAAAATTTTCCGTACCTCATTCAGCAAATCCACATCCGGCGGCGTATCGGCATACCGGATTGTTTTCAGAACATTTTCGGGATTTGTCGTACTGAACAGGGTAGTCGCAATACGCGGATTATTTGTTGAGAATGAAACGGCTAACTGTTCAATGGAAATGCCTTTCGATTTGCAATGTTCAACCGCTTTCGCCGACAAGCGTTTTAACGCTGCGGGTGCAGGATGCCAGTCAGGAGTGCCGCGTTCCGTCAGAAGCCCCATAGAATACGGTGAAGCATTGATCACCCCTACTCCTTTCGATTCAAAATAACCAAGGTCATCAACCAGCGCATCATCATTTAATGTATAATGGCAAAAAGACAATATACTTTCAACAGTACCTGCCGGCACGCGGTCGATAACATATCCGAAATGCCTTAAATTGAGATTCGTTATACCGACATGCCTTACGACCCCCGTATCCCGGAGTTCGGCAAGCGCGGGAAGCGTTTCGTTGCACACCTGTTCCAAATCGGAAAATTCAATATCGTGAACATTAATCAAATCAATATAATCCAGATTCAACCTTTCGAGACTTTCGTACACGCTTTCTTTCGCTTTTTGAGCGGAATAATCCCAGTAATTCATCCCGTCCTTACCGTAACGTCCTACTTTTGTCGAAAGATAATACAGGCGTCTGTCAATATTTTTCAATGCTTTCCCAAGTACCGTTTCAGCTTTCAGATGTCCATAATAAGGCGACACGTCTATAAAATTAATTCCGTTATCAACAGCCGTATACACGGCCTCTATCCCCGCTTCTTCCTTCAGCGAATGAAACACCCCGCCTAAAGAAGACGCCCCGAAACTGATACGTGACACTTTCATGCCCGTTTTTCCGATTTCCCTATATTCCATATATTTAATTTT
>JAITBC010000322.1 GCA_031283785.1 Tannerella sp.
GTTAATAACAAAATAATAAATATCGAAGCCGCATGTCAAAAAAAGCAGGGATTTTTGATTCCCTGCTTTTTTTTGATGCCATGAAGTAGGGTAAAAAACAATTCAATCGTTACATCATACAGGAAGAAAAATTATGCAATACGAAGACAAAGAAATCCGCCGTTTGGCGAAACTCTATTGGGAGGGAAAAATTCCGCTAAAAGACGAATCAATCCTGTTTACATTTATATCGGATGATGCAAACAGGAAAAAATACGTTCAATGGGAAGAAGAGTGGAAATCACTGACTGAAAAAGAACCGGACGTTGAAAGGGAATGGCAGTTAATTCAAAACCGGATGCGGGCAAGAGAAAATACTACCGTAAGAGTGTTGCGCACAACAGTCCCTGTTTGGAAGAAAATAACCGCTGTTGCCGCCATTGCCTTGTTACTCGTAACAACCGCCCTCGGCGTACATGACTGGACTATCCGGAACAACAAAGAAGTTTATACTATTGACGTTCCGATGGGAGAAAAAAGCAAACTGTATCTGCCCGACGGCAGTACGGTTTGGATTAATGCCGGTTCCCGAATTCAATACACCAGCCTGTTCAACATTCGCGACCGGGAAGTAGCGCTGAACGGCGAAGCTTATTTTGAAGTGAAAAAGCAAAATGATAAACCTTTCATCGTCAAACTTAACGACTACAATATTGAGGTAAAAGGCACCAAATTCAATGTTTTATCCTACGAAAACGAGAAATACGCCGTTACGACACTTATGGAAGGCAGTATTTCGTTACGCTACGACGGACGGGAATATGAAATGAAACCGGGGGAAATGATACAGATAGATGTACAAGAGAAAAAACTGCGCCTGCAACGGACAAATACGACGCAATACCGTTCCTGGACGGAAGACCGGATAGAATTTGACGAAATAACGCTCAGCGAATTATTTAAGCATTTATCACGCCGGTACAATGTGCAAATACATATCGATCCCGATATTGATACACATACCTTATTATTTAGCGTTTCCTTTAATAACAGGGAAACCATTGATGAGATATTCTACGGCATATCGAAAGTAATATCCATTCAGTACAAACACGAACATAATCATATTTATGTGTTAAAGAAATAATTGTTTAATTTAAAAAGCAGATCATGAAAATTAAATTCTGTAAAAGAAAATTCGCTTTTCTTCTATTTGGGATATTTCTGTGTACCGCCATCTTCGGGCAGTCGGTAACTCGGGAATTTACCCAAACACCATGGAGCAACGTATTGAAAGACATTGAACGGCAAACAGGCTTATCCTTTATTTACGAGAAATCGGAAATAAACGGAAACAAGCCCATTACCCAAACATTCAGGGAAACGCCGGTAGAAAAAGTATTGTCCGCCATTCTGGATGGAAACATGGATTTTACCATTCGCAACAAGATGGTGATGATTTACAAAAAGATTGTTCCAGTCACGGACAGTGGAATCCGGCAACAGGAGACTCGTCGCATCACAGGAACTGTTATCGACACTGAAGGCGAATCGATGCCCGGCGCTACCGTAACGGAAAAAGGCGTCACAAACGGAACGATCACAGACATAAACGGCAATTTCAGCCTGGATATTTCGCCGGGTGCAACTTTGCAAATTTCGTTTATCGGTTATGTTTCGCAAGAAATCGCGATACGTAATCAGACAAACCTTAAAATCACCTTGTTGGAAGACTACCGGGAATTGGACGAAGTAGTCGTTATCGGTTTCGGAACGCAGAAAAAAGTAAACCTCACCGGCGCCGTAGGAACGGTTTCGGCCAAAGAATTAGAGAATCGGCCGGTTCAGAATGTACTTCAATCTTTGCAAGGGTTGGTACCCGGGTTGAACATCACACAAACCAATGGGCAACTCGATGTCGCACCGTCTTTTAATGTGCGGGGGACAGGCACAATCAGCGACGCTTCTTCTGCGGCGCCCTTAGTGCTTATTGATGGAGTGGAAGGCAGTCTTATTAACTTGAATCCGCAGGATGTGGAAAATATTTCGGTGTTGAAGGATGCCGCAGCTTCTTCCATTTATGGTTCACGCGCCGCATTCGGCGTTGTTCTGGTGACAACCAAAAAAGGGCAAGCCGGAAATACAAGGGTGAATTACAACAATAATTTCCGTTATTCATCGCCTATTGTCAAACCGAATCTAATGAACTCTCTCGAAATGGTTACTTATGTCAACGACGCCTGTGATAATGCGAATGGTACCCGGTTCTTCACCCAGGAACATATACAAAGAATTAAAGATTACATGGACGGCACAATCACCACAGTAAATATTCCCGACCCCGGAAATCCAACTGTTTGGGCCAATCCCTACAACTTTGGAAATGCCAATTCAAACTATTACGATGTATTATATAAAGACTGGCAGCCTTCTCTGGAGCACAACCTGAATGCCAGCGGAGGGAACGACCGGTTTACTTTTTACGTGTCGCTGGGATACCTTGATCAGAAGGGCTTATTGAAGATCGTTAAAGATACCTACCGGAAATATACGCCGACAGGCACCATAGATGCAAAAATTACCGATTGGCTGAAATTAACTTATACTACTCGTTTTATTCGTAGTGATTATGATAAACCC
>JAITBC010000349.1 GCA_031283785.1 Tannerella sp.
CATTACTCAGGCAGGAATGTTCCAGTGTTTTTAAGTTTTCCAAATCTGTTTCCGGCATATCCGGAGATATTGTGCCGACATGTTCCGAAGGCAGCAAACAGGGATTAATGAGTATTCGCATATATCCGGGAATATGGAGAACTAAGAATCCGCCAAAGCTCGATCCGATAACGATATGGGGATTGAACTTCCGGCAATCGGAATCAATACGGGCGACGATTTCTTTGATTTGTTGAACCGACGCTATTTCGTCGTAATAATGATTGTATAACATCCGGATATCGCCAAATTCCTGTTTCGCCAGTTTCTCTATGGCCCTGCCCGTCCTGTTTATTTTTGAGCCATATCCATGGACGTAAAGTATCCTCAAGGCTTCCTTGATTTCTCCGCACGAACCGGCGGACTTGTTTGCCTCGAACGCATCGCAGCACTCCACAAATGTCCATACACCAGCCGATGACAGTAACCTTCTGAAATTTTTCATATCTTTTATTTAATAATTTTTCGCTGCAAAGTTAAGGAATCGGAGTGTTAAAGTGTGTCGTTCGCGCTTGGAAATTCGGAATTTTCATGTAGTTTTGCGGAAATAAAAAAAATGACAGATGGCTCGACTTGCTGATATTATTAAGAAAAACATTGAATCACTGACTTGCTGTGATCAGATAGAATATAGGCATATTCCACGCAGGGAAGGGCAAGTTCTTCCTAATATGACCGGATTGAAGGAAATCATCGCTATTCTGAAAGATATTTTCTTTCCCGGTTTTTTTAGTGAGTCGATGACGAATACAAGCATGCGACATTATCTCGAAATACAGATGGAGAATCTCAATTCGCTTTTGACGGAACAGATCCGGAACGGATTGCATTTTTTTTCCGATCAGGCTCCGGAGGTGTTGGATGCGGGAGATGCCGAAGCGCTCTCGTTGTCGTTTCTGGATAAGATTTCTGAAATTAAACGTTTGCTTTGTACGGACGTGCAGGCGATGTTTGATAACGATCCGGCGGCAAAAAGCACGGGTGAGGTCATCATTTGTTATCCGAGTATACAGGCGATGATCCATTACCGGGTCGCGCACGAGCTGCTCCTTTTAGGTATCCCCGTCCTGCCGCGTATCATAACGGAAATAGCTCATTCGGCAACCGGTATTGACATACATCCCGGAGCGAGTATCGGTGAATATTTCAGCATAGACCATGGGACAGGCGTGGTAATAGGGGAGACGGTGATAATAGGCAATCATGTAAGCCTTTACAAAGGAGTAACGCTTGGGGCCAAGAATTTTGTGCTGGATGAATGTGGCAATCCGGTAAATCTCCCGCGCCATCCTATTATAGAGGATAATGTCGTTATTTATTCTAATGCAACGGTTCTGGGGCGTATCACGATCGGGCATGATTCCGTTATCGGGGGGAATGTATGGCTGACAAACAGCGTCCCGCCACATTCACGCGTGATACAACAGAAAGCCGCCTCTATTGAGATTAAAACGGAAAGAGGCAGTTGATGTATTTCATTCCGAGGTTTTCGGCAAATATTTTGTCCGTTTCGCTGTCTCCAATCATCAGTGACCTGGAAAAATCAATATCCGGATAATCCCGTTTTGCCTGTAATGCCATGCCGATATTGGGTTTGCGATTTATATCATCGTCGGATGTTGCCGTACAATAATAGATTTTATCTATTCGTCCACCGTGATTTTCTATTTCGTGCAACATCCTTTCATGGATATCGTTCAATTGATTTTCAGTCATTAGTCCTTTACCTGCGCCTCGCTGGTTGGTAACAATGATAATATGTTTGAACCGTTTATTCCATTTTGCTAAAACATCCGGTATCCCGGGCAAAAATTCAAATTCGTCCCATGATTTTACATAATCATTCTGACGAAGACAGTTGACGGTCCCGTCGCGGTCGAGAAAGAGCGTCTCATATCCTGTCATATCCATGTTCAAAAGATTCATAGGTATCAATTCTCTGTTAGCTCGGACATAATCTTCGGGGATACCGATATCAATAAAATAACGGTTGTGAATAAAGCCGTATATTTTGCTGTGTCGTACCTGCTGCTGCAAAATTTCCGTCTCGAACGAAAATTTTTCCGGGAAACTGTTTATCAATTCCTTATCCGATAAAAGATATATTCCTCCATTTATTTGCCCGGCAGAACAATGATTTTTTTCTTTAAACTCCGTAATTATTGATTGACTGTTTACTTCCACATTCCCGTACCGTTCGAAATTTTTCATCGGTTTCAGTGCTGTCGAAATCCATGCATTGTGTTCCGAATGTTGTTTCACAAAAAGATTCATGTCAATATCAAACAGTGTGTCGCCGTTTAAAATCAGGATGTTCTCACCGGCAGTATGAGTTAGCGCCTTTTTTATGGCGCCGCCGGTGCCTAATGGCGTGTCTTCGATGGAACAGACATATTCAAATTCAAATTCATGCAGCCGACTGAGCCAGTTAACGACGACTTCGTGTTTATAGCCGAGTGATAAAATAATTTTCTTTATAAAAGAGAAACGGCTTAGATACAGTAACTGATAGTAGAGAAACGGTTTGCCGCCAACCGGAGCCATACATTTGGGCAGATCGCTCACGGCCGAACGTAGCCTTGTGCCCAATCCTCCTGCCAGAATCACGGCATCTGTTTCCATTTTATTTGTTTTTAGGATTCAACATGCCGAATAAACATTCTTCCACGATGCAGCAAATAATATGTCCGATAAGTATGTGCGATTCCTGAATGCGTGGCGTCTCGGTCGAAGGGATTTTAATGCAAAAGTCGCAAAGTTCATCCATTTGACAGTAGTCGTTTCCTGTCAATCCGACCGAAATAATGCCTTTTTCCCTGCAAACAGCCAGTGCTTTAACAATATTTTCGGAATTGCCGGAGGTAGAAATACCGATAAACACATCGCCCGTTACGCCCTGCGCCTGCACCTGCCGCGCAAACAGGTTGTCGTAACCGTAATCATTGCCGATTGCGGTGATAATGGAAGTATCGGTTGTCAGGGCAATAGAAGGAATGCCCGGACGGTCGAAATAAAATCTGCTGACAAACTCTCCTGCGATATGTTGAGCATCGGCAGCGCTGCCGCCATTTCCGGCAAGCAGGGTTTTGTTACCCGTTTTATATGCCCGGATTATCACATCGGCGACCCTGTCGATTTTTTCAATCAAATCGGCGTCGGCGAGTATGGCGTTTTTCGTATCAACCGATTTTTGTATCTGCTCAATAATAATTTCCTTTGTGTTCATGTTATTTTGAATTATAAATTTTCCAGCCGTGTGTTCCACCCTCGCTGAAATTGAACCCGATTACCCGACCGTCCAGTTTATTTAATGCATTTATTACCTGAAGTTTTTTTGTAGGATTCGTCATAAACATGATAAACCCGCCACCTCCGGCGCCGCTTACTTTACCTGCTGTCGCCCCTGACCGGAATGCAATGTCGAATGCCTCATCAATTACGGAATTTGTAATGGAGGACGCCATTTTCTGTTTGTTTATCCAACCGTCGCCCATAATGCAGGCAAGCGTGGCAATATCGCCTTTTAAAAGAGCTGTTTTCATATCGATCGCGTTTTGTTTGATTTGATGCATGGCTTCGATTGCAACCCGATTACCTGAAGAGGTGTTTTTCTTTTGTTCGTCAATAATGGCGGCAGACGAACGCGATGCCCCGGTATAATAAAGCATCATGGACGCCTCCAGCTCATCAATAATCCAGCGTTTAACTCTCAAGGGATTGACTATTACGTGGTCGTCTTTCAGAAATTCCATAAAATTGAATCCCCCGAATGCAGCGGCATACTGGTCTTGTTTGCCTCCGCTTAATGCCAGGTCTTTACGTTCAATTTCATACGCAAGCCGGGCAATTTCATAATCGCCTAAGGGTAAATTTTGCCACTCTGCAAACGCTTTCAGAATTGCCACCACCATCGTAGATGAAGAACCTAAGCCGCTTCCGGCCGGGGCATCCGAATATGTAGTTATTCTGAACGATAATGGAGGCAGTTGAAATTTATGCACAAGGCGGTTATAAACGCCTTTGTGCAGATCGAGACTTCCGTCGACCGGCAATTTTTCCGCAAAATCATAAATCTTTTTCATGTCCAAATCGGCGGCAACTATCTCGATTTTATTATTGTCGGTCTCTTCTATGGTGCAATAGGCATACAGGTTGATGGTGGCGTTCAACGCCAGACCTCCATACAAATCGCTGTATGGCGATACGTCACTGCCACCTCCCGCCAGGCCTAACCGTAACGGTGCTTTAGAACGTGTAATCATTTGTGCGTAACAGTATAAATTTCTCCGGTCTTATCTTTTTTCCCCCATTTGCCGTTTTTAATAACGGTAATGGTCTGCCTTGTAAGGGCCGCCTGTCGGGACGCCGATGTAATCGGCTTGCGCTTGAGTGAGTTTTGTCAGTTTTACGCCGATGCGTTCAAGGTGTAACCGTGCAACTTCTTCATCAAGATATTTCGGCAGGCGATATACTCCGATTTTATAATCTTTTTGCCACAGGTCGATTTGCGCTAAGGTTTGGTTGGTAAAGGAGTTACTCATCACAAACGACGGGTGGCCGGTAGCGCAACCAAGATTCACCAGACGTCCTTCGGCCAGGAGGAAAATGGAATGACCGTCGGGAAAAGTATATTTGTCTACCTGTGGTTTGATGTTTGTATGCCTGATGCCGGGGAAATGTATCAGGTTATCGACCTGTATTTCGTTGTCGAAATGACCGATGTTACAAACGATAGCCTGGTCGGGCATCACTTTCAGGTGATCTATCGTGATAATGTCACGGTTTCCTGTCGTTGTAACAAAAATATTTCCTTCTTTGACGGCGTCTTCCATTGTTGTCACTTCGAATCCTTCCATGGCAGCCTGCAAGGCGCAAATGGGGTCAATTTCGGTAACAAGAACTCTTGCTCCGTAAGAGCGCATAGAATGTGAACAGCCTTTTCCTACATCCCCGTATCCTGCTACAACAACGACTTTTCCTGCAATCATAACATCTGTGGCGCGTTTGATACCGTCGGCCAGCGATTCGCGGCAACCGTACAGGTTGTCGAATTTGGATTTTGTGACCGAATCGTTTACGTTGATTGCCGGGACGAGCAGATCGCCGCGCTCCATCATCTGATAGAGGCGATGTACGCCGGTTGTAGTTTCTTCGGATACGCCGCGCATTTCCGTAACCATGCGATGCCAGCGTTGAGAGTCTTCCGCTAAAATCCCTTTTAATGTATTAAGGATAACCTGTTCTTCATGATTGCCTCCTCTGCGATCGATCGTAGACGGGTCATTCTCTGCTTTGTAACCCCAGTGGAATAGTAAAGATGCGTCTCCGCCGTCGTCTACGATCAGGTTGGGGCCTTTTCCTTCGAGAAATCGCAAAGCCTGATCCGTACACCACCAATATTCTTCCAGCGTCTCGCCTTTCCATGCGAAAACCGGGATTCCTGCCGCTGCGATTGCTGCGGCTGCATGATCCTGCGTTGAGAAAATATTACAACTTGCCCATCGTACATCTGCGCCTAAGCTTACCAGTGTCTCGATGAGTACTGCCGTCTGGATTGTCATATGCAACGAACCTGTTATACGCGCACCTTTTAACGGTTGCTGTCCGGCGTACTTTTTACGGAGGGCCATCAGGCCAGGCATTTCGTGTTCGGCAATTTCAATCTCTTTACGTCCGAAATCCGCCAATTTGATATCTGCCACTTTATAAGGCAGATTATTTGGAAATAATTGTAACATAATTTGTATATAATATGAGTTTTGAGCTTGCAAAGTTAGCAT
>JAITBC010000409.1 GCA_031283785.1 Tannerella sp.
TACATTTACTTTCATAACCCATTAATTTTAAGTTTGTAATATATATTTGTCTAAAAACTTTTCACTTAAAAGAACGTTTTTAAATTACCGCAAACAAGCAATCAAAAGTAGAAGTTGGATAATTATGATCGAATCGCGCCAAATATACGGCATTATTTTATTATTTGCAACCCCAATTTGTATGTTTTAAAACATCTTTTTTGAAATTCGTTGGATACGCTACTTTTTATCATTGAAATTAATCCAAAATTCGAAAATCCAATTGTTAATTCAAGGTGTTTTCAAAAAGGTATGCTTCCTTGGAACATAGACTAAATGAATTACGAACGGACTTATCAGGCAGTATATCCTAAAAAAATGCCTCTTTGTATAGTCTCGGATCAGCAAGGCGAGCAATATTCAGCACAAGATCAATCGAAGACCAGGAAAAAATCTTAACTTTGACATGCCTAAAAAGCGATTATTGGGGCGTATTATTAATTTTGTCGCATTTGATGGTTGAATCTGCACTACGCTTTTTTAGAAAGAAAATTTGGTTGATAACGAAATAACAGCTACTTTTACAGTGTTTTTAACAGCAAAAAGATGAGATTTGACGAAATAAATTTTGAAGATTCGCTATTAGACGGACTTTATGCAATGAATTTTCAGGAAATGACACCTGTACAGGAAATGTCAATTCCCGCCATAATGGAAGGTAAGGATGTCATAGCATGCGCCCAGACCGGTACGGGGAAAACTGCGGCGTATGTATTACCGGTCATCAACGAACTGAGCAAAGGGACTTATCCTGAAGATGCCGTCAACGTAGTTATTATGGCTCCTACGCGCGAACTCGCGCAGCAAATCGACCAACAGATAGAAGGATTCTCGTATTACCTGCCTGTATCTGCCGTCGCCGTATACGGAGGTACCGACGGAATCGCATATGCGCAACAGGAAAGAGGCATGCAAATGGGGGCCGATATTGTAATCGCTACGCCCGGACGGCTTATTTCACATATGAACATGGGTAGCGTAGATTTGTCGCAGGTATCGTTCTTCATCCTCGATGAAGCCGACCGGATGCTCGACATGGGATTTTATGACGACATCATACAGATATACAAGAAACTGCCCAAGAAGTGCCAAATCATTATGTTTTCCGCAACGATGCCTCCCAAAATACGTACGCTTGCCGAAAATATAATGAAAAACCCGCATGAGATAGAAATCGCAATATCAAAACCGCCGGAAAGCATCATACAAACAGCTTATATCTGTTATGAAATGCAGAAAATGCGTATTCTGGAGAAACATTTCAAAGAAAGCAATCCTAAACGCGTAATCATCTTTTCTTCATCAAAACAAAAGGTCAAAGATCTGGCGCTCACGCTAAAACGTAAAAATATTAACGTTGAAGCCATGCATTCCGACCTTGAACAAAGCAATCGGGAACAGGTGATGAAGGATTTCAGGAACGGGCATATTGACGTTTTAGTAGCAACCGATGTGGTCTCGCGCGGCATAGATATAAACGATATAAGCGTTGTTATCAATTACGATATTCCGAGAGATCCCGACGATTATGTACATCGTATCGGACGTACGGCACGCGGCTCGGAAGGCCGTGGCCTGGCGATCACACTGGTCTCCGAAAGAGAACAAAACGATTTCAAGGCGATAGAAACATTTCTCGGAAAAGAAATATATAAAATTCCCATCGACCCGTCTCTCGGCGTTTCTCCAGCCTACAATCCGAGCCATAGACAAAATAGAAAACATTTTGATAAAAGAAGACATAAGCCCCACCTTCCCGGACATATCAGAAAAAGAAAACATCCATGATTTGTTTTCCAAATGCAAAAATTAACCTGGGACTCCATATAACGGGAAAGCGTTCGGACGGATTTCATAATATTGAGACCATATTTTATCCCGTCCCACTGACGGATGCGCTCGAAGCCGTCAAAGCTAACGAGACATCATTCAAACAGACGGGGCTAAAGATCCATTCGACCGCCGAAGATAATCTCGTTATGAAAGCTTATGCTTTCTTATCAAAAAAATATCACGTTCCGCCATTGGAAATACATCTGAAAAAAGCGATCCCTTCGGGAGCCGGATTGGGCGGAGGAAGCGCCGATGCTGCTTTCTCGTTGAAGCTTATCAATGATTTATGCAATCTGAGTATACCGGACAGGGAACTTGAAAAGATGGCAGCGTCAATAGGCGCAGACTGTCCTTTTTTTATCCGTAATATCCCTGTCATAGCTACCGGTAAGGGAAACATCTTTAAACCGGTCGATATCTCCTTAGAAAGCTGTCTGATTTATATCGTAAAACCTCCCGTCGCCGTCTCTACAAAAGAAGCATATGCAATGATTACACCGCAAAAACCGGCATTTTCGCTTGACAGGTTAGCCTCTTTGCCCGTTTCGGAATGGAAAAACGCCCTGGTGAACGATTTCGAACATCGTATAATTGAAAAATATCCCATAATCGGAGAAATAAAAGATACGTTATACGCCCTCGGAGCTGAGTACGCCTCTATGTCCGGTTCCGGTTCGGCGGTTTTCGGACTGTTCAAAACGACGGTTTCGCCCAATTTTCCCAATTGTTTTATATGGAAAGGAAAACTCCGGTAAACGCATACAAACTTGACGCCTGGCTTCCCACGACAAAAAAAGAAGTCGAATTGCGCGGCTGGGATTATCCGGATGTAATTCTGTTCAGCGGCGACGCGTATGTCGACCACCCATCGTTCGGCGCCGCCGTCATAGGAAGGGTGCTCGAAGCACAAGGCTTAAGGGTCGCCATTGTACCGCAGCCCGACTGGCGGGGCGACTATCGCGATTTTACAAAGTTAGGCGCCCCACGGCTGTTTTTTGCCATCTCGCCCGGCGCCATGGATTCGATGGTCAACCATTATACCGCAAACCGGCGCCTTCGTAGCGACGATGCCTATACTCCCGATAACCGACCAGGAATGAGACCCGATTATCCCAGCATTGTATATTCTAAAATATTAAAAAAACTATATCCTGACATCCCTGTTGTATTAGGCGGAATAGAAGCGTCGCTACGACGCCTGACTCATTATGACTACCGGCAGGACAAACTGCTGCCCGGCATTCTGGCCGACAGCCCGGCCGACCTCCTGATTTACGGCATGGGAGAAAAACCCGTCACGGAACTTGTGCGACTATTGGAGAAAGGCATACCTTTCCCGAAAATTAAAAATTTGCCGCAAACGGCATATATCGACCGTGTAATCACGGAATCGCCGGATGATATTGTATTATTTTCTTACGAAGAATGTCTTAAAAACAAACTGAAACAGGCAAAAAACTTCAGAATTATAGAAGAAGAATCAAATAAGCGCCAATCCTCCCGGATACTCCAGCATACCGGCGACCGGATCATCGTCGTAAACCCGCCGTATGCTTCGGTTACGACAAAAGAACTCGACGCCTGGTACGATTTGCCGTATACCCGCCTGCCGCATCCGAAATACCGTAACAGGGTGATCCCTGCTTTCGACATGATAAAATTTTCGGTAAATATCCATCGCGGCTGTTTCGGCGGATGCGCCTTCTGTACAATTTCAGCCCACCAGGGGAAACAAATCGTATCGCGCAGCAGCGAATCGATATTGAGAGAAATCGGAAAAGTAACTCATATGCCTGATTTCAAGGGCTATATAAGCGACTTGGGCGGGCCGTCCGCAAACATGTATCGGATGAAAGGACTGGATGAGTGTATCTGCCAAAAGTGCAAAAAACCTTCATGCATATTTCCTCACATCTGCAAAAACCTGATAACAGACCATACTCCCCTGTTAGAACTGTACCGCAAATCGACAAAAATCCCGGGAATAAAAAAAATATTCGTAGGAAGCGGCATACGCTACGATTTGTTACTGCATAAAAGTGATAATGAAACGTTCAATGGCGCATCCCGTCAATATATCGAAACGCTGATAACAAACCATGTATCCGGCAGGTTAAAAGTTGCGCCGGAGCACACGGAAAAGAAAGTGCTGCAAATTATGCGCAAACCTCCAATCGAATTATTCGAAAAATTTAAATCCATATTCGACAAAATCAATGCGGAACGGCATCTGAACGAGCAGTTAATCCCCTATTTTATCTCAAGCCACCCCGGCTGTACGGAAACAGACATGGCCGAGCTGGCCGTCAAAACAAAGAAAATGAATTTTCACCTCGAACAGGTACAGGATTTCACACCAACGCCGATGACTTTGGCCACCGAGATTTACTATACCGGAGTTCATCCCTATACGCTGGAAAAAATCCCATGCGCCCGGACAAAGGAGGAAAAACTCTCCCAACGCCGTTTTTTCTTCTGGTATCTCTCCGAATACCGCTTCCAAATAATACGCTTTTTACGGCAAATAAAACGCGACGACCTGATAGACCGGCTACTGAAAAAATAACAACTTAGTTTTGAATCCCATCCATAGTGCGCAAGTAAGTTGGGTAAAGGTCTAAAGCACTGAAACAGAAATTACAGTCAGCAGTAAATGGGCTATCAAGGTGCACCATATCTGCGTTTTTATACCGTTTTCGCTATCGGAATAGAAAAGTATGTCAAATGGATATGCTATTCTTCCAGCACACAGGCCTTTTTTTCGGCATCACTGTCTTCCTGCGAACATGCGTACAGCGTTTCAATGACTTCCGATTTTGCATTTTTCTTCTGACGGGTCACGAAAAACACGCCCTCCCGCGTCCATTCCGCAAACTGACGGTAGTAATTATATGCGCCCTGTCCATCGTTATCATACTGCCTCTGTCCAACGATAAGTTTTGACGGAAATTTCTTGTCGTGCATTTTAGCCTCGCTTATGATAGCGAATTTGGCGCTGCCGGCATGGATGTCGGTCAGCAGATGCACTTTTAATCCCCCTTTTTTCTTCCCGTCACCCTTCGGATTGCGTCCAACGCCTTTCATTACTTCCGAAAACAGCGATACCGTCGTCGAATCGAAGGCATAAA
>JAITBC010000067.1 GCA_031283785.1 Tannerella sp.
GGAGCAGCCTTCCTGTCATTGCACCCGACAAAGTACGGCGAAGAGTTAGTCAAGAAAATGCAGAAATCAGGCGCGAAAGCATATCTGGTTAACACCGGCTGGAACGGAACCGGCAAACGTATCTCTATCAAAGATACGCGCGGCATAATTGATGCGATTCTTGACGGGTCTATCGACAAAGCTCCGACAAAAAACATCCCTTATTTCAATTTTGTTGTACCGACGGAACTTCCGGGCGTTGATCCGAAAATCCTTGATCCCCGCGATACATATAGCGATGCCGTTCAATGGGAGGAAAAGGCAAAAGACCTTGCCGGACGCTTTATCAAGAACTTTGAGAAATTCACAGGCGCCGAAGCCGGTAAGGTTTTAGTCGTTGCAGGACCTAAATTGTAAATTGTTTGATATCAGGCAATATAGAGGCGTAATTCAATATGAATTACGCCTTTTTTATACAAAAATTTAAAATTCGTTGTAATTATTTTGTTTTCCCGGAAAATAGTATTATCTTTACACCGTGATTGGCATATATAAAATTACTGTTTTGGAACGGATTGTTTATATACTAAGTGCATTAATACTTGTTTTTGCTTGCAACAAGAGCAAAAGGTATAAGATAGAAGGCAGGTTATCGGATCTGAATAATGCTGCTTTATATGTCGTATATGAATCGCCGGAAGGAAATACGATAGACACCCTCATATGTGATGAGAAAGGTAGTTTTATCGTCTCACGCGAACAGGAAGATAATCTGCAAACTATAACTTTTTACTATAATAACCGGGAACAATGGTTTACCGTTTATCCCGAAACAGGAAAGACCGTCCAGGTGAAAGGCGATGCAAAATATCCTGCGCTAATACAGATAAAAGGCGGCCGTATAAATAACAAGCTGACGGAATTTAAAAAGATGGCGGAGACAATTCTTAAAGAACAGGCCGATATTTCCGGTAGCCGGAAGGAAAATCCGCAACCAAACGGTGAAGTCGTCTCCCAAATGGCAAATATCAATCTTGAATTAAAAAGAATAGCCCAGGATTTTATATCCCGGAATCCGGACGAAGAAGCTTCGGCAATTCTGATTGACGAATATTTTACGCAACCGGACGAAGTGGAACAGACGGAATATCTGCTTAATCTGCTATCGCCCGAATTAGATGATTATTACAGTGTAAAAAAACTGCGCTCGCAGATTGCAAAAGCAAAAAATACCATGACCGGTGCTAAAGCACCTGATTTTAATGTGACGAACATATACGGACAAACGGTTACGCAGGACTCGTTCCTCAACAAATATTTTATACTTGCATTTACCGCTCTGTGGTGTGATATGTGTCAGAACGAAGTAATGATGCTGGATGAGATATTAACAGTATACCCGAAAGACTCTCTGGAGATTCTGCTTGTCAGCCTCGACGACGAGTCGGATGAGGTACGCGAAACGTTGCAGCAGGATACAATCCAATGGAATCTCGTAACGGATTCTGCCGGACAAGCGATTAGTCTGTTTGAAAAATATAATGTGAACTCTTTGCCGAAATGCTTCCTCATGGATAAAAACGGAATTATAAAACTTAAAACGGCAAACGGGATGGAACTCAGACAAACAATAGACGAGATTATGGGAGCAGGCCTCTCGAAATAACAGGGGAATGACTTTTTTTGACATATCCCTTCCTCATCGTCATATCACTCCCCAATCAGAAAGGAACTGTCGCCATAGCTTAAGAACCTGAAATCGTGCTTCAGCGCACAGTCGTAAATCTTTTTCCAATCGCCTTTTACGAACGCGGAAACAAGCAGCAGCAGTGTGCTTTTGGGCTGGTGAAAATTGGTTATCATATTGCTTACGACATGAAACTTATAACCGGGTACGATCATTATTTGCGTGGAAGAAATAAGCTTCTCGAGATTGTTTTTATCAAGATAACGGACAATATTTTTTAAAGCATCTTCCGTTGATATTTGCGGGATATTATCCCGGTACGGTATCCATTGTTCTACGGTGAGCCTGTCAGGCTTGTCGTCGGGATATCTTTCGAGCACGGCGCCTATGTAATACAGGCTTTCGAGCGTCCGTACCGATGTTGTTCCCACTGCTGTTATCCGACCGATATGGTTGAGCAGGCTGGTTACGGTTCGACGGTTTACCGAGATAAATTCGGTATGCATCTCGTGATCGCCTAATGCGGTTGTCTGTACGGGTTTGAATGTTCCGGCCCCTACGTGTAACGTTACTTCTTCCCTGATGAATCCGTTTTTGTCGAGCGTATCCAGCATCTCCGGGGTAAAATGTAATCCCGCCGTAGGCGCGGCAACAGATCCTTTAATCTTCGAATAAACCGTCTGGTATGTTTGCAAATCGGACGGTTTTGTTTCACGATGCAGATAGGGTGGGATCGGCAACACTCCGGCCGCGTCGAGGATTTCTGCAAAAGTGCATGGCTGACGGTGCGATGTTTCCGTGTTGCCTTGACGGTTGCTTTGGGGGATAGCTGACGCCTTCGGCAAATTCTCCTCCCATCGGAACAGTATGCTGTGTGTATGGCCATGCGATTGTCTACGTTCGGCAGTTAACGTTATTTCCTTATTTTCAATTGTTAGCGTACGCTTCAGCGTTCCATTCTTCCACCGTTTGAGGTTGCCGACAAGGCACTTCCAACAACATTGTCCGCACGATTGAAAATTCATCGCATAATCGCGCGGGGTTTCCGGTTCAAGGCAAAAAACTTCTATCTGCGCCCCCGTATCTTTTGTGAATATCAACCTTGCCCTGATTACGCGCGTATTGTTGAATACCAGCAATGACTTCTCCGGCAGAAAATCCGGCAGCCGGTTGAAAATGCTCTCGCACACATTTCCGTTCCTGTATATCAACAGCTTTGATTTATCACGCTCGCCGATCGGGAATTTAGCGATACGTTCATCCGGCAACGGATAATCGTATTCGTCTATATCTATATAATGTACGTGGGCGGGCAGCCCCGTTCTTTTGTCGGACATATTTCGTTTTTTTTTCGCGCAAACTTACGCGAAAAACTGTGGTTTTACAAACGCTGTAAAATAAAAATCTCTCGAGTTCATTCCTTAAAACCTTGCAAATAACCCCGCATTAAGTATCCCTCTGTAACCAAATCCGATTTCCAGGAAAGCTCCTGCATTTCTTCCGATTCGCAATCCGACAGGCGTTATCTGAAATGTAGTATAAGGATTTGTATCGGAATCATTCATACTTTCACTACTGCTACTTTTATATTCAAGATGATAAAATGTCTCGCCGATACCGACCAGACCATACATATTAAAACTTCCTAAAGGAAGATATGTTAATTCCGCTTCAAGGGCAAACGTGTAATGGGTTTTGTAAAACATGCCTGTTTCATACCCGCCTGAAAGACCTTTCGATTTGGCATAGTCATAGGCCACAAACCCGCCTACTGCAAAAATCCGGCTGCTGTGGTATTTATATCCCAGGTGTACAGAGCCGTAAGAACCCTCATCCTTCATTTTTATATCATTCGGTAATGACGAAACAATCATATCCGAAAAACTATTAATAATTTCATTTGTATTCCAGATACCAAGACCCACTTCAAGCGAATGTTTCTTTTGCTGTCCATAAACATTCGTACCCAAAAACAACAAGCAAGTAATTGCTAATAAACCGGTTTTCAGTTTCATACGTATAAATTTTTATTGTTAATAATGTGATTAATCACTCTTGCCGGAATAATTCCTGCCGATCCGGCATGATCCGACACGTATCAAAATCACCATCACAAAATTAAGGCAAAAATATCAATTACACAAAAAAAACAGGATAATAATTTTTAAACAAGTGCATAAATGCCGTCGGTCGACGATAGTAGCGCCGTTTGTTGATTGCTTATTTGCGAATAAACAAGGCTATGCAGACCTCCTGTAAATAAAAAATATAAGCACGAGAAACGGGACTGTCCCGGAAAGAGGGGCAGCCTCTCCGGTATATTTGAGTTATGCTCTATCATGAAGTTACAGCATCCGAAAGTAGCATGATACATATTATCGCCAATTAACCTTTTTGCACATCACAAAGAATTGTTTTATCTTTGACGGAATTTCTAAGGAGAGAATCAATGGCCGGGATTTTTTCGGATTATGAAAGTAAAACGATTCCGGCTCTGATTACAATAAAGGAACGCATCATTTTGATATGGCGGTTGTCGAATATAAAAATACATGATATATCACAAAACAAATCATTATGACACGATTGAGCAATAACAGGGATCAGTTTGAAGGTATAGACAAAACCTGCTATGCGGTTTTGTGCAATTATGCGGAGTTTATCGTAAAAAACCGTGAAGAAGCTCGGGA
>JAITBC010000372.1 GCA_031283785.1 Tannerella sp.
CCTTTTCCGCAGAACGCCGGCCCGATCATGAAAACTCAATCATCGCTTTCATCACACCCTCCCGATAGCCGGCCACCAGGTCGAAAGCCTTTTGCGTGTCCGGCAGTTTGAAGCGGTGAGTAATCCAGTGGTCGACCGGAACGGAGCCGTCGGCAATTACCCGGACGGCTTCCCTGTCGCAACCGTTTTGCCGGCGGACGTTTCGGATACAAATCTCCTTCCGGCGCAAGTCATCTACCGGAAACGAAAACCGTGAAAATTCCGGAATCCCAACAATCAATAGTGTGCCGCCGGGTTTGAGCAGCCGGACAGCCTGGTCGAGCGCTTCCTGCCGGCCACAGCACTCAAACACCAGGTCAAGCAGCAGCGGCTCCACGGCGGCGATCCCGGATACGGCGTCTTCACGTATGACGTTGTACGTAGCCGTCGCTCCGCTTTGACGGGCGATAGCCAGGCGTTCGTCGATTTTGTCGGTCACGTGAACGGTCGCCGCGCCGGACAGCCGGACAGCCGCCAGCACACTTAACCCGATGGGGCCGGAACCCAGGATGGCCACACGTTTGTCCTGCATCGCACCGCCCAACCGCGTCGCATACAGTCCAATGGCCAGCGGTTCGGAGATGGCAGCCTGCTCAAAACTCATGGACTCGGGAATGGGAATACAACTGCCCTGAGGCATTACGATACATTCCGACAGACAGCCGTCGGCCTGCCCCGGACAACCGAGAAAACGGAGCTTGCGGCAGGTATGCGGCCGACCGGCCAGACACTGGTCGCACGCACCGCATGGCATCGCCGGCTCAATGGCAACACGGTCGCCGACTCGCAACGAATGAACGCCGGCGCCAACTTTCTCCACGTACCCGGCGCCCTCGTGACCGACCGGAAACGGATATTGTACTACCTGCGAACCGATTCTACCGGTCACGTAGTAATGTACATCCGAACCGCAGACGCCTGTCGCCTGCATCCGGATCAGGACATCCGTGTCTTCCCGAACGTCCGGTTGAGGGAGGTCGAACAGCTCCATCCGACGCAATCCCGTCAATTGCATTGATTTCATAAATAACTCTATTTAAAACAGGTGATAAAAGTAGTGGTTTTTTGCGAAATGGCTTCAAGGAAGCTTCAAAAAGGGTGCATTTCAAATCCTGCCGAAGACTTGCAATGGCATAGGATGCTTGCGCTGCATGGCGATTTCAGAAAAAAGAAATCGACAGTCACGCATTTTCGCGCAACTGTCGATTTCGTTACAAAAGATTCAACTTCTTACCTGTTCTCAATCCCAAGCAGCTCTACTTCAAATTCAAGCACGCTGTTTGGTTTGATTACCTGGCCGGCGCCATGCGGTCCATAGCCCAGTTCCGAAGGAATCCATACCTGGTATTTGGAACCAACCGGCATCAGTTGCAACAGTTCCGACCAGCCTTGAATGACTTGTGTGACGCCGAAAACCGCCGGCTCGCCGCGTTCTATCGAACTGTCAAACACGGTTCCGTCCAATAATTTACCGGTATAATGCACTTTGACCGTGTCGCTGACGGTGGGTTTCAGGCCGGTACCTTCCGTGAGCACCTTGTATTGCAGACCCGATTCGGTCGTAATTACAGCTTCTGCGGTTTTGTTTTCCGCCAGGAAACGGTCTCCCTTTTCCTTTTCAGCCTCGACTTCCTTCTGCTGGATGTCCATCAGGTAGGCTTGGATATAGGCTTGCGCCGCTTCCGCCGTCATCGCCTGCGCGGAATCGCCGTCTATCGCGTGCAGGAATCCTTCCTTCAGGGCTTCCAGGTTGCTCTCGCCTCCGGGGAAATTCTTCATGCTTTCGCGCAAACCGTTTCCGTAACTGACGCCGATCGAATAACAGACCGTATCCACTGCCGTCGCCAGCGTGTGGGGAGCGTGAAGCGTTGCCATCGAAACCGTATCCGTTGCATTTTTTGCCGTGCGGCAGGAGGCAATGACGGTCATCACGACTGCCGCAACTATCCACAGACTGTATTTTTTCATTTCCCGACAGTCTATATTATTTCTTTGCATTTACAATCTCCAGCAGTTCCACCTCGAATTCAAGCGTGCTGTTGGGTTTGATCATCTGGCCGGCGCCTTGCGGTCCATAGCCCAGTTCCGAGGGAATCCATACCTGATATTTGGAACCGACCGGCATGATTAGCAGTACTTCCGTCCAGCCGGGTATCACGCCGGTTACGGGGAAGGTTGCCGGTTCGCCACGCTGTACCGAACTGTCGAATACGGTTCCGTCCAGTAATTTGCCGGTATAATGCACTTTGACCGTGTCGCTGGTGGTGGGTTTCGCACCGGTACCCTCTGTGAGCACCTTGTATTGCAAGCCGCTCTCGGTCGTAATCACACCTTCCTTGCTCTTGTTTGCCTTGAGGAAAGCATCTCCTTCGGCTTTCGTCGCTTCACCTTCTTTTGCCTCTTCAGCCATCAGATACTTTTGGATAAACGCCTGGGCACCGTCTATCTCCATTTTCAAAGAACCGGTGTCGCCTTTGATCGCGGTGAGAAATCCGGCAATGAGTGCATCTACGTTGGCAGGTCCGCCGGGAAAGGTTTTCAGACTATTTCCCAAACCGTTACCGTAGTTCACGCCGATCGCATAACTGACACTATCGACTCCCGTCTTCAAGCTTACATTTGTATTCACTTTCTGGCCACACGCAATGACCGTCATTCCCATTACGGCAACACATATCGTCGCCATTACATTCATTTTTTTCATCTTTTTCATCTTAAAAATGTTATCTACTCTTTTTATATAATATTCAATAGTTCCACGTCAAAAATCAACGTGCTGTCAGGTTCGATCATCTGGCCGGCGCCCTGTTTGCCATACGCCAGTTCGGAGGGAATGAACAGCCGCCATTTGGCGCCCGTCTCCATCCGTTGCAGCGCTTCCACCCATCCGGGAATGACTTGCGAGAGGCCGAAAACCGCCGGTTCGCCGCGTTGTACGGAACTGTCGAACACAACGCCGTTGATCAGCGTCCCGTGATAGTGACACCTGACCTTGTCCGATGCTTTCGGTTTCTCTCCGTTCCCCTTTTTCAGCACTTCATATTGCAAACCGCTCGGCAATTCCACTACGCCGGCTTTTTCCCTGTTTATCCGCAGGAACTCCGCGCCTGCCTGTTTGTTGAGCGCAGACTTGTCGTCCTGAAGCTGCACGAAATAATCATTGACGATCTGCTTGGCTTCCCGGTAATCAATGGCCGGTTGAACATCCGATAAAACATCGTTCAATCCTTTCATGAAATCCGTAACATTCACAACCTTGATACCAGAGTTGCGAAAATTGTTTCCAATGCTCAAACCAAGTGCATAACTTATTTTATCCATTCACGTATCGCTGTTTACCCAAGTAAATTAGCTCACAAAGATAATACTTAATTCATGATTCCAACTGTTATTTGCATTTTTTTGGCTAAATCTTTTTTTGCAGCGCTATTCACAGAAAAAGGATACAGGGTCTAAGACCGGACTTTGCGGTGTAGACGATTTTTGCAAAGCCTTTTCAACAAAGAGGACAAAAACGCCCAAGTTAACCGAAGACGGCAGGAAACGCCTGAGGGAACTTTGCTTATCCGAAACGCAGGTTATGGGATCATATTAAGTTGCCGTATTCGTGAAAACACAAACGGAATGCCGGATTTTGTTTCTCCGATACGACAATTTGAAATGCACTCTAATACTTCGCACAAAGTATATCCGGAAGGCTTTATACCGCGTGAGGTATAATCAATTATTCATTCCGGGGAACCTGATCGACCTGTCCGGACGTAAGCTTGTATGGGGGACTACTAACCACTAACCATTAACAACGCCTATTTCTGCGCAAAATCTTCCCGCGTGCAGTATAATTCCACTCTTTACTGCTCAAAGTGAAAAGGGAAAATATCCGATTTTTCGTGTGCCTTTTTCATGATTTCCAACATTTCGGCAACGGTTTCCGGATGTTGTCGAGCTACATTGTTGTCTTCATGAATATCCCGAGACAAGTCATACAGTTCGACAACCGTTTGATCGGGATTATCGACCTGTAATTGAATCGCTTTCCAATGGCCTTTTCTTACAGCAATTTTACCTCCCATTTCATGAAATTCCCAGTAAAGCCAGGCATGTTGTTCCTGTTTTCCCTTTCCTAACAGAGTTGGCAGAAAAGATATACCATCCGTTTTGCCACAAATGTCTATTCCGGCTAAATCCGCCAGCGCAGGCATGAGATCCCAGAAAGCGGAAACATGATCGGTTCTGCTTCCGGCCTTCACTTTCCCGGGATACCTGACTATGAACGGTACCCGTATCCCTCCTTCATACATGTCGCGTTTTGTCCCGCGTAATGGGCCGTAACTTTTGAAAAAGTCAGGATCGGCACCTCCCTCGCGATGTGGGCCATTGTCACTGGTTATCATGAGGATGGTGTTTCGTTCAAGTCCCAACTGTTTCAGTTTTCCTGCGATTTCTCCGACATATGCATCCAATCGAGTAACCATGGCTGCAAAATCGGTTTTGGGATGCGGTGTGCTTCCATAGCCTCCGGTTTTATATCCATTTCCGTCATCTACCCCTTGATAGGGATCCTCTGGAAACAGGTTTTTATATTTCATAAGAATACTGTCGTCCGGATGGGTCAATTCCGCATGAGGTATTACATAAGTCAGGAAAGCAAAGAATGGTTGGTCTCGGTTTGCTTCGATGAAATGCAAAGCCTGCCCGTGTATCAGATCTTGTGAATACTGCTCCTTCCCATATCCTGTATTTCCACGCAGCCAGACCGTATCACGATTGTGCCACAATCGGTAAGGATAATAGTTGTGTGCCAGTCGCTGGCAGTTGTATCCGTAAAATTCATCGAATCCCTGATTTTCCGGAGATCCTTCCGATCCCGGGTAACCCAACCCCCATTTCCCAAAACACCCTGTGACGTATCCCGCTTCTTTCAGCATTTTCGCAAGGGTGTATGTATTGCCCGGTTGTGGCCACTGACCTTCGGGGCGGACTTCCCGGTTGCCCCGAATAGGGCAATGTCCGGTATGCAACCCTGTTAATAGAGAAGAACGGGAAGGTGCACTGACGGTGCACCCTGCATAATGTTGAGTAAACAACATACCTTCTTCCGCCAGCCGGTCGATGTGAGGTGTTTTAATGTATTGCTGCCCGTAACAGCCAAAATCTCCGTAACCCAGATCATCGGCAATGATATAGACAATGTTGACGGGCTTTTCGGCTGTTTTCTCATTACACCCCGCAATCAATGGAAACAGAAGCGCCGTACCGCATACATGTTGAAATTCTTTCATAATGAAGCTTATTTGATCAATTCATAAAAATCTTTCTTCACAACTATTTGGCCAGTTGTATTACTAACCCCGGAACGGATTGATCTCCGGGATCACCCGCAGAGGTGCCCGTTTTCTCAATAACCATACCTGGAATCATTAACACGTTTCCCGTTATTTTCACCAACTCTTTTATATCCGCCGACGATTCTGCCAGCAAATCTTGTGCCCAAAGATACTTTATTTCTTCAACAGATTGAGCAAATTCAATAATCAACATGTCATAATAACCAAATATCCCGATAGGCCGGGTTACATCCTTTACCTGAACGGTCACGATAGCCTTGGGATAAAACCATTGATTTTCAGGCCTCACACGACCTTCGGTCGCAATACAGACAGGACCATTCGGATAGGTTGTTGCCATTACATAGGGTGCTTCACCCTCCACTTCGACTTTCGGCAACGGCATATTTCGCGCCATAACGGCCGGCGCACTCTGATATACGACTTTCCCGTAGGTCGCAGTAGCCCAAGTGTCATATTCGGTGTAGGGATAATAATCAATCAGTTCTTCCGTGGAATAAAGATAGTCTCCATTGCCGGCGGCAAATGCCGGAGCAATGCGTGACCAGCGGCCGAAACGTTCCGGTTCGTTCATCCGGTTTTGCATGTGGCGTTTTCCGGAAAGTTGGTGGTGCAGATCCTTTCCCTTGTAGAGTCGTTCACCGAAATTCGGATGGCGTTTACTGGCAACCAGACACCCTAAACCTGCCGCAACATTGCAGTCATCCTGCAAATTCAGGATGGAACGATATGCCGGATTGTTTTTTGTCTGTTTCAGAATGTCATGCGTACGACGTAGCGTTGTAGTTGTCATCAGAATCGGAGAAGCATCGTAGGTACGGAAAACATCGCTGTGCTGAAGTACCTGCAGCATAAATTCCTGTGCGACTCCTCCAATGTCGTAAACTGACGGATATTCCTTTTTGTCCGAAATATCCCAATCCGGGTTGATATTGCCTCCGGCACCTGTCACATATTCCAGCGTAAGCTCCGGAAAATATTGTTCCTTTGCCTTGAATGCATGGAAGTCCTGTGTATCTCCACCATCTATTTTCCAATACTTTATCCCGGCATATTTCGACCATTTCACGAATTTCTCGGCATTTTCGGCTGAGACATTTCCCCGTACCCAGATGCCAAGTCCACGCCATCCTGAATTTCTGATTTCTTCGTTGAAGAGGCGCAACGATTCCTGAGGTTCAATATTCCCGTAAGGATGGAAGTCACGTACATCAATTTGCAGGGAGAAAAACGGCTCCGCGCCGGGAATCCGTTCTTTCTCATCTTTTGTCTGCCAACCATGATCAATCAGAAAAAACCAGTCGTTTCGGCCTCGCGGAAGATACCTTACTGCCCATCCGTCCCGCTCGTTAAAAATATGGTCATGCGTCAGTTCTTCGCGTGCTGCCGAATTGGTAATCTTGTTAAAGTCGGTGATTTCCCCACCACGTTGTACCCAATAATTCTGTGCATACCAGGTACACCAGTAATTGGGCGACCGGGAAACATGTCCGGGAACCAGATTCGGCGTTTGAGCCATGGATATTATCGAAAGACAACAAATAAAAATCAAAAAAATAACAATTCTGCCTGTTTTCATATCATAATTTTTAATTCATAATTATGCAAAGTGAATATGCCTGTCCGAATAAAAATGTCCTGCAAATATACTAACATGGCTCCATTTTGCGCATAGATATCGCAGGACATTTTACTTTCTTTCGTCAATCATATCCGGGATTTTGCTTTAAATTATCATTTTTTACAATTTCTTTGGAGGGTATCGGAAGTAGCTGATGATGCGGCTGAACGTATTGTGCTCCATCGGGATTGCTTGTCATCATGGCTTGAACAACTTCTACCAGTTTATTCCATCTGCAAAGATCTGGTTTTCTGTGATATTCAAAAGCCAGTTCCCATTTTCTTTCATCCATGATATCCAGAAAAAATTCAGTTTTATTTCGCCCGTTCAATGCAGAAAGACCTGCCCTGTTCCGAATGACATTAATGCGTTCATATGCTTTCGGCGTCGGGCCATTATTCAACTCATTTTCAGCCTCCGCCTGCATTAAATACGTATCTGCCAAGCGGTAGACAAGTACATTTACTCCTGAATTGCCCCGAATCATCCTTTCCGGTTTATCCAAGAATTTGGCAACATAATTAAATTTGAAATCAACTCTTGGATCTTCGTCCAACCATCTGTACCAGATCCTGCGTTTGTCGTTTAAATCCAGTGTAGTAAAAAATTCCTGCGTAGCCGTTAACAATCCATAACCGGTAAAGGCACTGCCCAAGGCCGGATCTGTCGTTGATTCATCCATCCCGCGCGGACACATTTGTGTCGTACGATGTTGTATGAAGGTATGCTGGACAAAATCAAGCTCCCAAATGGATTCCCTGTTATATTCATGCTCCTCTCCCCACAAGTCAGCATAATCGTCCAGTAGAGCATGGGGTGACTCGATGATAATTTCTTCGCAAAGCTGGGACGTCTTGGTCCATTCCTTTTCCCACAAATAATATTTGCAGAGTAACATTTTGGCTGCCCAGCGAGTTGGTCTGCCTTTGTAATTATCTGCTGATTCATTCGGCAAATTATTGCAGGAATTTTCCAAGTCACTGATCATCCGCTTCCGGATGTCGCCGACTGCGGTTTGTGAAAGCCCACTGGTAGCATAATTCGTATCAAATTTGTCAATAAAAGGAACATTTCCCCAAAAAACAGTCAGATAGTAATAATAAAAAGCTCTATAGAACATCCCTTCTGCTGTAATTTGACTTTTCATATTCCCACTTGCATCCGTGGCATTTGATGCCCCTTCAATCAAATTGTTGGCATTGGCTATTCCACGATAAAAGATACGCCACAAGTCAGGAATAGAACCTTCGGTTGCTACTGAAAGCGTATATATGTGAAAGGCATATTGCGCTTCACGTCCCCCGGTAGGCCGAGCGATGTCAGTCCCGTAATGAAGGAAATAATTCAAATCCCACTGCAATCCGTCAAGCGAGGGTTGACCACCGAATAATTTGGTAATGTCGTGATATACTCCGATCGCTCCGGCATTCAATTCAACGTCCGTTCGATAAAACTGACCCGGAGCAACAAAACTTTTGGGCGCTTCTTTCAAGAAATCCGTACAGGAGAAGTGGATGATGAAAGTCCCTGCTATCATGAAAATAAAGATTATCTTTTTCATTATTGTTCTTTTTAAAATTCGACATTAAAACCGATTTGAACAGAACGGTATTGAGGATATGACATGTCGTCAATCCCTCTTGCCACGCTGTGTGTCCCCGTAATATCGGGATCATAACCCCATTTATAGTTCGTCCAAGTCATCAAATTATTAAATAAAATATAGAAATTGCAACCTGTTAACCAGAAAGCTTGTTTCGGCGAAAGACTGTATCCTATTTTTAAAGTTTTTAGTTTCAGATAAGAACCGTCTTGTACCGACGGAGAGTAATTTAAGTTATTCACATTGACATTGTATGGAAATGCACCCGGCCTCAAAACATTCGATGTCGAATTGCTTTCTGACCAAGGCTCGTTTTCAGATTTAAACAAGTTGGAACTAAAATCCCCGAAAAACAAATAATTCGCTGCGGGATTCAAAATTTCATTACCATAGTTGCCCTGAAAAAACAATTCCAAATCAAACTTCTTGTATTTGAAATTGGTTCCAAAACCACCGAAGAAGTCTGCTTCCGCATCTCCTAAAATCTCATAGTCTCCTACACCGTCATATCTTTGATTGTTATTGACATCCTTGAATTTTGCCGTTCCCGGTCTCGCTCCCGGCATGTAGGCAGGATTGGCATTGATTTCATCCTGTGACTTCCAGGTACCTTCATACACGGATCCGACAAAAACCGCAGCCGGTTTGTTTTTATACAATCGAACTCCTTTTTGAACATCTATGTAGTCGGCATCGGCAATATCCAACACGTTATTGCTGTTATGGGAAATATTGACATTCACGTCCCATTGAAACGTGCGATTGTTGACAAGCGTGACATTTGCCAGTAGCTCAACACCCTGATTTCGTACTTTGCCTATGTTCCGTAATTGCGTCTTGTAACCACTAGTCCAAGGTATCTCTATGTTCATCAGTAGATCTTTCGTTATCTTGTGATAATAATCAAATTCAAGAGATAGTTTGCCCTGAAAAAAAGCCGCTTCTATGCCAATATCAAATTGAGTGGTTGTTTCCCATTTCAAATTCGGATTGGAAATGTTACCCAATAAATATCCAGTCTGTTTACTTTCTCCGAAAGTAGGATTCACCACATTCAGGGACGCTAAAGACTGATAAGTAGCAATAGCCTGGTTCCCAACCAAACCATAACTCGTACGCAGTTTTAGATGATGAAACAGTCCGGTTTCCTTGATAAAATCTTCTTCACCCAGACGCCATGCCAACGCTGCAGAAGGGAAAAAAGCCCATTTATGGTTCTGGGCTAACCGGGATGAACCGTCATAGCGGGCAACCAATGTTAACAAATACCGGTTAAGAAGCGTGTAATTCACTCTTCCCAAATAAGATAACATTTGATTTTCGGTTGCATTCGAATCATATGTTACCGTTGAAGGATCTCCGGCCGAAAGTTTGTTATATTCCATAATATCATTCGAGAAACCTTCTATTTTTGTGTAGGAAGTACTTGTTTTTTCCTTCTGAATCGTAAAACCTCCAAAAATAGAAAAAGCGTGCCTGTGGTCTATATTGAACATGTAATTAACCGTATTTTCGTTCAGTATACTGAAATAGTCCTGGTAATCCAGTCTGGCTAAACCACCCTTTTGCTGCTCGGCGCGCGTAGGAAGAAGTCCGGGTTCATATCTTTCTGTTTTTGAAAATAAATAATCTCCACCAAGAGTTGCCCGAACAACCAAATCCTTCACAGGATGAATCTCTACGTATGAGCTACCTAAAAAACGCTTGGAATAGGTATCTGTCTTTAACAAATCATTCATTGCTTTTGGATTATTGAATAGCTGTCCATCTATCGGATTTCTATACACATACTCTTCGTTTTCATTGTATACCGGAATGCTGGTCAGTGCCAATCTGATACCGTTATAAAAATCGACTTTGGGATTATCCGTGTGCAGGCTGCTCGCATTTATGTTCACCCCAAATTTCAACCAGCCATACAATATCTTGTCCAGATTTATACGCGTTTGGTAACGTGAAAATCCGGAACTTTTGAATATACCTTCCTGATTGTAATAATTGGCGGAAATAAAATGTTGGAAATCATCCGTCCCTCCGGAAATGGAAACGGTAGCATCGCTTATGGGTGCTACCCGGGTAATTACGTCCTGCCAATCCGTATCCTGCACTTTATTCATATCTGGAAAAGGAAGCGGTGCATTTGTAAATTCCGCATAGGCATTTGCAAATTGCGCTCTTTCATGACCATTCATATAGGGCAGTTTTCGGGGTAAAGATTGATAGCCTTGGTATACATTCAAATTCACTTTGTTGGATTTGACTTTTCCCCTTTTTGTCGTTATTAATATGACACCGTTTGCTCCCCGGGAACCATAAATGGACGTTGCTGTTGCATCCTTGAGAATTTCAATCGATTCGATATCTGCCGGATTAATTGATTTCAAGTCTCCTCCGCCAATAAATCCGTCAATTACATATAATGGTTCATTATCGGCTGAAATAGAATTTCCTCCGCGAATACGTATACTCGTTCCTGCTCCCGGAGTACCTCCGGTGGAAGATATATATACACCGGCTGCACGGCCCTGTATGGCCTTATCAATGCTTGATACGGGTAAATTGCTTAATTGATCTGCTTTTACACGAGTAACAGAGCCTGTCAAATCACTTTTTTTGACAATACCATAACCTATCACGATTATTTCCTCAAGCTCCTGCGAATTTTCGCCCAGAATGACATCAATGCGTATCCGGTCTCCTGTGACAATTTCTTTTGTCGTATAGCCAATAAACGAAAATACCAGCGTACTGTTTTTGTCCGATACCAGAATTTCGTATTTTCCGTTTATATCGCTGATTACACCTGTCGCAGTTCCTTTAATAGAAATATTGACTCCCGCCAGCGATTCGCCTTTCTCGTCCGTCACGATTCCGGATACTTTCCAATCATCTTGCAAAGTCCTCATTACCGTTGTTATGAGGGTTGACTGTTTCATCAAGACTATATTGTCGCCTTCCATCACATACCTGATGTCTGTGTTGCCAAACAGTTCGGAAAGTATTTCCGACACTTTCTTTTTCTTGACATTCATGGAAGTTCTCCGGGTCACGTCCACTTCCTCCTGATTATAGAGAAACAAATATTCCGTTTTTTCCTCAATCTGATGGAGGATTTCCTTTACGGTCATGTTTTTCGCCACAATGGAGACTTTCACCTCCTGCGAATGTGCATCCATTGCATAAATACCCATACAACTGAATAGAAATACAAGTTGTATTTTCATGATTCGAATAATGTATTTTAAATTAATTCCTTTTTGAGTAAAACATTCTCTGTACAAAATATTTTTCATACTTTTGCAAATTATAAAGTTGATACTAAAATTGTTTGATGCAAAGTCTGGTGTTGACTTTATTCGCCGGAAAGTGTTGCTGTCATTTTCCGGCTTTTTGGGTTATTTGGATGCTATTCTATCTCATCGGCTTATGTTTTTTATATGGATAACTCGGGTTACTTATCGTATCTGTATAAGATTCGCTTCACTGTTTTTACTGTAACGTAAGCCCACAGGAATACTGAGGACATTCAAAACGTGCTCGATGCCGTCTTTGATACGGAATTTTCCGGTATACCGCAAATCTTTAATGGACGGATTTTCATTCCGTATTTCAATATCGTAATAAAGCTGAAGCTGATTCAATATATTTTCCATGCGTTCATTATCAAAACTGATAATCCCATTTCTCCAGAGGAAATGCTCTTTGTCCGAGATCAAGCCAGTTGTCAGTCGGTTGTCTTTTTCATAAATTCGATTGCCAGGCAAGACTTTGACAATTTGGTTGCGGTCAGGAGAAAGTACCTCTATGGAGCCTTTCAGCAACGAAGCCTCGAACGGAACATGCCGGCTATTGTATGCAGAAACGTTAAATTCCGTTCCCAATACACGTATCCTGTATGATTTTGCATGTACGGCAAAAGGTCTCGTTTCGTCGTGCGTTACCTCGAAGTAGGCTTCGCCATCCAGAAAAACTTCACGCGACGCAGTGGAAAAACGGTCGGGAAACGTAAATGTGGTCAGTGAATTGAGCCAGACTTTCGTTCCGTCGGCCAGCATCAGTTCCGCCCGCTGTCCGGCTGGGACATGGAGCGTTTGCATGACGGATTCTTTTTTGTCCGGCTGGAGAAAATGATATGAACAAACGAACGTAATCAGGATGGCGGCGGTTATTTTCAGCCATTCACTCCACAGAGGGATTGCCTTTTTCGCCGGTTGCAACGGACTGACACACTGTTCGCCGCCGGGCATATACGCCAGCATGATGTCATACAAGGCACGAAGCGCTGCAAATTCCTTCCGGTTTCTTTCGTCCGCCTCCAGCCACTCTTGCATGTTTTCCCTTTCTTGTTGGGAGACATCGCCGGCCATATATTTTTCACACAAATCCGTATTCATTTTAATGGATGTATACTTAAAAGTACGTTTCGGAAAGCCGACCACCTAAACGAAGAGGCGTTTTTTTATCGATAAAAAAACATAAAGTAGAAAAGGGGAAGGTAATCCTTCAAGTTTATCCGCAGGGAGGCCAATGCTTTGGTGAGATGGTATTCCACGCCTTTGGAAGACATGTTCAACTTTGCGGCAATCACATTTTTCGGCATGTTGTGATAGCGGCTCATCCGGAAAATCTCGCGCGTCTTGGCCGGCAAGGTATTTAAAGTCGATTCAATAATTTCCTCCACATCCCGGGAATAGATTTTTTCAGGTTCACAGGCTTCCAGGGTCGAGATACGTGTGTTCAGTTCTCTTATCCCAATCTCCGACATCGCCGCTAATGCTTCCTCCCGGGAGATTTCATGACGCAAATAATCAATGGCCTTATTTTTTACGATACCCAAAAGAAAGGCCAGCGGTTGATGGATTTCATGCTCTTTCATGGTTTCCCAGTGGTTGACCAGCGCTTCGGATGCAATGTCCTCTGCCGCCCATCTATCATGCACGTAAGATTTGGCAAACAAAAACGTTCTCCGGTAGTGCGCCGAATAGAATTCATTAAAATTGAAATTCCCGGTTGTAGCCATATTCATGTTCGATTATCCATGCAAATATACTCCCGTCCGTATAAACGATTTTTTTCTCCTTTTGCCCCGTTTCCGTATAAAGGATCACACTGTCCGTCCATGCGTTTCCCGCCCGCAGTTTCCTTCTCTGCTTTAATTCCGGCGCATGGCCTGCCGGCGCGTTTTCATAATTCCGCCCCATTGCGGAGACACTCATCCATGCAAGCGCAATGAATATGCGCATTACGCTTGTGTACTGTGGTACTTGTTTTGAATACTGTTTCATAAATTCTACTTATAAATTATTGTTATAAAATCATTTGTCTATCTGTCTGTTTATAACAGCAACCACGCGAAAAAAGCGTGAAACTGTTCGTTGATTGCTTATTTTTATTCGAGGTTCTACCAAAACCGTTGTGTTCTAATAAGCACGAACAGTTCACGCCCGAAGACGTGAACCTTCGCAATCTTATTCTCGAACACTTGTGAAATTTGGTAGATTCCGAATATGAGAATAAGAGCGTAAAGCTCCATTAAATTTTAATCAACATCTTATTTTTCTATCTATACATATCATTTGTTTTTTTATTCAACCATAAAATCGCTCGCCGGCTTTTCCTGAAACGATACCTGTCCTTTTGGAAAACGATTACCGTCCTTTTCCAAAAGGATCGGTAATCGTTTTTAAATTGATCGGTAATCGTTTTTCGAGAGATCGGTAATCGTTTTACTTTGCCTTTTCGTATTTGAGTGTCGAAAGCATTTCTTTCAGGTCAATGCCCGGACGAAAAGTTACTTTCGGGCTTTTGACAAGCGATGCATGAAACTTTTCCGCCGCTTCCGCACCATCGCTCGTGAGGGTTATCTGGAAAGAGCCGAAATCGCCGAAGCGGACAATCTCGCCGTTTTCCAGATGCCGGCGCAAGACCTTCGTAAGGTCGTTCAATACGGCCAGGACATCGGTATCGCTTACGGTTGTACTGCCTTCGGCGATTTCTTTGCTCAGCCTGCGCAACGTCAACTCGCCGCTGCCCTTTGCCTGAGCGTAAAATTTCCTGGGCGCTGCGGGATTTCCAGGGTTACCTCTTTCTACAAGTACATAATCAACTGCCATGTTATTTCTGATTTATTGACGCAAAAGTACATTTTTATTTTACATGCACAATCGTATCCATCATTTTTTCAGGAAAAAGGAATAAATAAAGCGGTTACCGGCGTTTCACGCCAGCGGCAGATACACGTTGAAAAATCCTTCCCGGCTGTCGAAACGGATGGTTTTGTTCAGCAGCAGTTCAAAACGGTCAGACAGGTTTTTCAGGCCG